>WRMR01000545.1 GCA_009776995.1 Planctomycetaceae bacterium
TTTACCAGTTGTATGCTGACTGGCTTGGTGGCTACCCTAACCGGTACGTTATCACCGGGAAGCGATGGCAAAAATTTATCAGGATCAACAACGGTAACATTTTCACTGACCGCGCGAACCGATACGGCATTGATAGCCCCGGCAGGAACTTCTGCGGAAATGACGATGCTGCGTCCGAGCATTCCCCATTCGCTTTCCGTCAGAATAGCAGTGCCTCGTGCAGTGTGGAGTCTTTCGATATTATCGACCGAAACCAGAATACAACGGAATTTGATCTCACTACCTCGCTGGCTTTCGATGATTCCGACAACGTAAGACTCCAGCGGTTGATCGTTGAATGTGATATTCTTTTCCGAAATAGTGCTATCGAAAAGGTCATTGGGGCCGATTCCTTTGGACGCCAATGCTTTTTCGACAGATTCGCGGGTAACAATTCTGAAACCATCACGGCGGGGTAAGCGGTATTTGATCAATTCTTCCAGTTGTTCGGCACAATAGGCACCAAGAGCTCCGTTGTTTGTCCGCCCAAGAGCCCGCCCGCCTTGTTCCATCGAAAATTCCAATACACCTGTACGTTTGACATTGTGGAGACGCATAGCGGCAGCGATCTGCTCCGCAATGTCGTCGAGAAGGACATTCAACGAAACTGCATGCGGGGTTATCACAACGGGAACGCCCGGAACGGCACTCCCAATAATCCGAACCGGCGTTTGCGTAACGTTTTTTATTTCCTTGGCGGTCTTGCTGACGTTTTTGACGACATATTCATCCAACTCGTTGAACGTAATCATGCCATCACCATTCAAATCAGCATGTCCTTTAAGTCCTTCATTAAGCCAGTAACTGAAAAGGGACATTCCCTTTTCTTCCCAGAAATAACTGAGTTGATTTTTCGTGCTACTTGCAAGCGTAACAACTCCTGTCACACCGCCACCAATTAACTCATGCGAAGAAAGGCTTTTGCTTGTTTGCAGGTCGCTGTCGGGGTCTAAATTCACCGATTTTTCTCCGCCTGCGTGACAGGCATCAATCACGAGAAATTTTGTCGTTGCTTTGCAACGTGCAAGCAGGTCGCGTAACCAAGCCGTTTCCAACAATGTGTCGGGAATCTTCTTGACATCGACATCCTTGGGGAGCAGGTACGTTTTATTGGGGTCTTGCCGATCTGGATACCCGTGTCCACTGAAATAGAGGAATACGGTATCGTCCTGTTTGCAATTTTCCAGCACGCGTGATACTTCGGTGAGGATATTGCCTTTCGTTGGCACTGTTCTGGGCGACGTGGGAACATTCGGGTCAAAACTCTCATAAAGTGGAATGATTTCAAAACCACCACGCTGGTGTAACGTGTTCGCCAGTGCCGACGCATCATTTGCCACTAAAGGCAACGAAAATTGTTCATTGTCGTATTGGGAAACGGCAATGATGATCGCATATTTGTTGCCGGATTGACTTTCATTCGAAAAAGCGACAGCAGTCAGCAGGAGTAGAATGGTCTTTGTTGCAAATAGTGTACGTATCATAGGAACATGAGGGACTAATGGAACCTCTACCTGACAACAATCAATGGCGAGCAAATGGGACAAGCCATGTCAGGAACCGGCAAATAAGAGACGAGAGCCGTCTTCAAAAAGAAGAGGGAACGTCATGTACCCCTGAATTTACGAAGCCTCCCCCCGTATCACTGAGGCAGTGTGCGCTCACGCGCAAACCAATACGCACAATCACCGTTCGTCCTGCATTTGCGCATGAGCTACATCTATTTCGCTCGCAAAAGGGACCGGACAGATTCAAGTCGCATGGAACTCCGCAAGCCGTTGACATGACACTCCCAGTCTGGGAACGCATGTGTTCCAACGGCAAAATTCTTATTCTTCCAACCGGCAAGCCGGGTGATACATGGAGGAATCCCCCATCACAAAGATGGTTTCAGGGGTAAATACTTGCGATTATCTGATTGTAATACCGGCGATATGCCGGGAAATAGACATGGTCTCCTTGAAAATTTGAGAGATATTACCAAACAGAGCCCTTCATTATCCCTATTCTGCGGTTTGTGTCAAGTAGGCGAACCGGTGCTTCGGCCCTTTTCAACTTTTCTGTGAATTATCGTTGGGGATTTAACGGTAATAGTGACTGTATGGAGATGCGAGATGGTCGCGATGACATCGACGTTTACCGTTCGGTGCCTCGCCGACTGTCGAAAATCGGGTAGAATCAAAGCCATGAATCCCGAACCCGCCCCCCAATTTCCGTTTGTTACCGCCTACGCCTTGGCGGTAGCGAACGCACTGATCATCGGACTTTCGTTTTCCCTTGTCAAGGTTGCCGTGACGCTCGCCGGGCCGGTCGATACTTTGGCGTTCCGCTTCGTGATCGCCCTTGCGGTCTGCTTTCTTTTTGCCCGTCTCAAAGGCGAGAGAGGAGAGAGGAGTTAGAAATTAGGAGAGAAAATAGGCTTCCCTCCTAATCCGACAGCGCAACAAAAATGAACCACGAAGTCACGAAGAGCACGAAGCGTAATTGTGTTTCGAGGAATCGCCGAGCAAAATGTTGACCGGCATCTGCATACAGCGTCCGATCCGTCGTCTGCCCCCAATTCGCATCAATGAGACAGCGTTCAACACGCATTTCCGTACCGTCGTCACGGAAATACACCCGGTCGAACCGCTCCTCGCCAAGTTTTTCCAATGCGGCATAGATCGACGCTTCCAATCCCGCACCGCCGGTGACGTGCTGGATCGTCCGATGGCAATCGCGCAACGTAAAATACTCGCGATGCTGGTCCGGCCACACTCCGTAGTCAACGATGTAACCAGTGACGGTCAAGTCGAAAACTTTTCACGGATGTGGAATATCACGCTTCGTGCCATGAACGGAACCATACCCAACGACGATGTTTAACGTTCATTTGTATCC
>WRMR01000546.1 GCA_009776995.1 Planctomycetaceae bacterium
CTAACGGTAGGACTTTTTTGACTAACGTTAGGACTTTTTTGACTAACGTTAGGACTTTTTTGACTAACGTTAAGACTTTTTTGACTAACGTTAAGACTTTTTTGACTAACGTTAGGACTTTTTTCCTTAACGTTAGGACTTTTTTCCTTATGGGAAGTTCCTGAATTGCGGATTTTGTCGGTGAGCTTCCCGCCTCCTGCCCGCTTCCTTCCCTTGCAACCAAGATAGGTTGAAACTGGAAAGAGTATCAGGAAATTTTTAGAATCTTTTGATTTTTTGAATTTTTTGATTTTTGTCTCGCGCAGAGTGATGAGTGGTCACTCACCACTAGCCACTCACCACTAGCCACCGGTAAGTTATGGGCTTGTCTTTCATCGTGTCTCGCCATACAATAGGAAGACTTGTACGAAGATTTGGAACCGGTTTTTCTAAAAGAAATGGATATTCATGTCGATCAAAACAAAAATCAAACGTCTTGAGATTGTCTATATTGTTCCGTCGCGATATGACGACGAAGGTTACGTTTTCCAGTGGTGGCGGGGGGTGGTGCCGTCCAATTCGCTGGCGGTTCTCAAGGGACTGACCCGTGACATGGCGGCGAAAAACCCGTTTCCCGGCGTCGATATTCATATCACGGCTTATGACGAATGTGTGCAACGTGTTTCGGTCGCACGTATTGCGAAACTCAACCGCCGCAGTGACACGCGGGTTGTCGTCGGTTTGGTCGGCGTACAAACCGGCCAGTTTGCCCGGGCGACGGATTTGGCACTTGAACTCCGCAAACACGGCCTCGACGTGATGATCGGCGGCTTTCATGTCAGCGGGGTACTTGCCCTGTTTGACGAATTGCCGCCGGAACTCGAACTGCTGATTCAACATGGGGTGACGCTCATTCAAGGTGAGGTGGAAACACCTGACGTGTTTGAAAGTCTGTTCCAGGATTGTATTGACGGAACGCTCAAACCAATTTACACGTTTCCCCAAGCCCCTGATTTTTCCAATGCCCCAACTCCTGAGATTGACCCGGATTATTTGCGACATTTCGCCGCATCGTGGGGGACAATCGACACAAGTCGCGGTTGTCCCTATGGTTGCACTTTTTGCACGGTGATCAATGTGCAAGGCCGCAAGATGCGCTGCCGCGCCGCCGAATCGGTACTGGCCATGATTCGTGACAATTACGAGAAGGGTATTTGTGCGTATTTCTTTACGGACGACAACTTTGCACGCAGTAAAATCTGGCGGGATGTGTTCGACGGCCTCATTGAAATGCGTTCGGAAGGCAAAAGCATCGCATTTATGATGCAGGTGGACACGCAATCGTACAAAATTCCCGATTTTGTCGTTAAGGCGGCGGCGGCGGGCTGCCGGATGGCGTTTGTCGGCATGGAAAGCGTCAATCCTGAAAGTCTGGCCGCAGCGGGAAAATCGCAAAACAGCGTTGATGAATACCGCGAAATGGTGCAGTGCTGGGAAAACGCCGGTATTCTCGTGCATGTCGGCTATATCATCGGCTTTCCGACCGACTCGGCGGCATCGGTGCAAAGGGATACCGCATTTTTGCGGGATCACGTTGGCGTGCATGAAGCGTCGTTTTTCATGCTGACGCCGCTACCCGGCTCGGTTGACCATAAGGAAATGTTGTTGCGCGGTGGGAAAATCGACCCGGATTACAATAAATACGACAGTTTTCACGAGACGTTCACCCATCCGAAAATGCCGGACGGCCAATGGCGACAGGCAACACTTGATGCTTACGCGAATTTTTACAGTCTCGAAGGCGTGATCGAAATTCTGCGTCGCACTCCAAGCCGCCATTATTGGTATATGTTCTGGAACTGCATCTGGTATCGTTATTCCGGGATTTATTCAAAAACGCACCCGATGATGACCGGCTTTGGCCGCATGAAACACCGCACCAACCGGCGTCCGGGCTTGCCAAAAGAAAGCGTGTTCGCGTTTGCGTGGCGAAGTTTGAAAGAAGCGGCTCGCGAAGTGCATACCTATGTGAAGATGTTTTTTGAATTCCGCGAAGTGTGGTTGCAAACGCGTCCCAGGAAAGTGCGGAAAACATCTTCCGAACAACAAAACGCATGGCAGCCGGTCATCGAACTGAAAAATCGCTGGGCCGCCTTGCAAAGTCAGTTGGCGGCGTCGAAATGGTCGGGATGTTGCGACGACACGTTGCGCGAACTGCGAACGCTACTCAGTTCCACTGCCGGAACGCTCCGCCGGATGGGTGAATCGGCCATTGAAACCAGCAAACGCAGGGCACGACAGTATTTTGCCGTCGCGGAAGAAATCGAGACCCACCTTTCGGAAATGGAAGACGCACCGGTGACGCCGACACTGTTACAACGCTCACAGGCTTTCGTGCGGGAACGCCTGATTTCGCGTTACGATGCAATCATGTCGCGGTATTACCGGCTGTACGTCAAGGCAACCCAATGCCGGAAAAACGCGATCCAAAAACTCAAGAAAGGCCGGATTTTCAGCCGCGAAGTGCTACTCACACCCTGCCTGGCAACGGTTGACGCGTTTCTCGCTCTGCGTTTCGGACTGGCGGCCATTCGACAGGAGAAGTGAGGAAAGGTTGCATGGAGATCAGCATCGTGACAACCGTGGGGCGACAAAATAAGGACCAACATGCCTTTACCGTGGGACGTGATTGAGGACAACGCCAGGAGTTTTGCCGGGCGGTGGAAGGACGCGCAGGATGAAAAATCCGAAGCGCAGAGCTTTGTACGCGATTTTCTCGCCGTGTTCGGCATCGATGACGCCGCCGCCGTGGGACGGCTTGAGGAACGCGCCCTGCGCGAGAGCGGTCGCGGATACATGGACGACTTCTGGCTGCAACAAATTGCTATCGAAATGAAATCGAAGGGCAAAAACCTGAAGGACGCCTACCATCAGCTC
>WRMR01000547.1 GCA_009776995.1 Planctomycetaceae bacterium
ATAGCGTCCCGGCGAGCGTTCGATGATGTCTTTCGGTGAAACCGGTTCCCAGTAGTTCCAGGTGTAGCCGCCATCGAAACGGTTCATCCCGGCCTTGACGCGGTTGTAAACCTTCTCCGCACGGTCTTTGTACGAAGTTTCGCCGGTCAAATCATGCAGTTGCAACATGCAATATGCCATATCGAGTGCTTTATTAAACGGTAATGAAGGTGCCGGAGCGTTATCGGGACGGGCACTTTCCTGTTCAAACCAGTTTTCCAGATCGCCGGGCTTGCAATACAACGTCCCTTCGCGGTATCCGGCGAACGGCCCGTCTTCGATCCAGGTTTTTCGCGTATCCCATTTCCCGATCAGGTCTCTTTTGACAATGGCGACAAACCGTTTGCAACTGTCACCGAATTTCACCTGCAATTCCGGGTCGTCATGCACGATCATCGCGAACGTCAGGGCATGTGAGCAGAGAATGGCGTCGGACACATGCACGTCACACCAGTATTCGTCGTTGTAAATGTAAGGTCCGATGAAGCCTTTGTAGCCATCGGGACCTTCGGTCATTTTATCGAACATGACGTTCAGGATTTTTTCCGTGGGAAGAAGCCATTCGTCGGTCGGTGTTTGTTGACAACGGTCGAGAAGCTGGGCAAGGTACCAATTCCAGTTCCAGCCGACTTGTTCCCCGGTCGGCCCGCCGTCGGGAACTTCCGCCATCATCCTGAGAATGCGGTCGGTCATTTGCCTGGCCGAATCGCGTGATTGCGCCAACACCGAAACCGGCGGTACGGTTGCGGCATAAAACAGAACCCACAGGATGACCGGCATGGAAAACGCATGTGTGCGGGACATGATCAACCTCATTTTTTCTGCGAATAAGTATGCTGTCTATAAACAGTGTCGCGGCCCAATCGGATCACAAGTCCCCTTCCCGGTCACTCCGTCCTGGCAAGTCGCGTTCTCACTTCGTTTCCGGCGACTGCAACGTCACCGAATTGACTTTCGAAACGGTGTCAACAGGCGGACAGAGCGGATCATGATCCAGTGACCAACGCCCTGATTTTACCTCATTGCCATAAACAAAACAACCTCAGTGGCAGGATTCGCATATTCCAGGAACAAACTCATTTTCCCCGGAGTTTGGAAGTGATGTCAATGAGGTCAATGGGCGGGGATGATTTGATGCTACCGAGGTTGTTTTATCAGAAAGATTAAAGTATAATTGTTATTTTGAAGAGGAACTCGATAAAATCAGGATGGATATCCATGAAGAGTTGAAAGACTTGACCAACGCCGAATCGTCGAGAATCATTGGCGAACGCGCCAGGGAAATCGCCGAACAATATCATATTGAAATGATTGCCGAATCTCCCAGAAAAACGTGTTCGCGGCTTTTGAATCGCGCGTAAAACGACAAGGAACCCCCATGTCTACCAATCCAATCCCCTCACTGCCCAGGCTCACGCCGGAAGAAAACATCAATCCGCCGCGCAAGATCGGCTGTCTGACGTATTGTGTCGTCGGCGTGATTGTGCTGATTGTCCTGGTCTGGTTCAACATTTTCCGGCATGGTCCGCCGCTCCGCATTGCGAAGGAAACGACGTACATCACCGAACCGCTCACGCCCGACGGCCTTGACGTCGATTATTTCGCCGCGCTGGAGCAGCGTGTCTATCCGCCGGAAATGCAAACCGATGACAACGGCTATCGCGTCGTGTTCCGTACGCTGGGCGATTTTTCCAATAGGACCCGTGATTTCGACCAAATGCAGCAGCGTTATGAAAAGCTGGGACTCGACGCCCTACGCGACAAGCCGACGCTGACGTATATCGAGCCGGAAGAATTTTTCAAGAACCGCTACATTTCCCACCCGGAAGAATTTGAGGACGTCATCGCTGCGGAAAAGGAAAAGGCATCCGTTGAGGTGGAAGAAGACGGAGAAGATGAAGACAACATCTGGTTTCCAGGTCCATCAGAGTTTTCCTTTGATCCTTACGATTACTGGCAATCACTGACCAAAACGCCGGAAAAACTGCGTCAAAACCCCGTCGTTCAAAAATGGCTGGAGCAAAACAACGCCGCACTTGATCTTGTGGCCGAACAAGTGAAAAAGTCAGCTTTTGTCACGCCATATCTCATGACCAGCGACTCCTTTGCGGTGATTGGCATGTCGCTTCCTGACGCCCAGGGAATGCGTGCTTTTGCACGCGGGCTGGACACAAGAGCTTGTATTCGCATTGGGGAAGGCGATTTTGAAGGTGCCATTGATGACATTCTGGCCTGTTATCGTCTTGGCCGGCATGAGGAAAAGCAGGCCTTTCTCGTGGAAGCACTGATCGGCATTTCCATGGAAGGTATTGCCCATGCCATGCCATATCATAACAACCCGGAAGCCAGAGCAAACACGGAGCAACTCAAACGTTTGCAGGAAGGCTTGGCCGCGTTGTCACCGCACAAAGGTTTGGTGCATAAGCTGGAAACTGAACGTTTGATGTGCCTGGATTCCATGCTGAGTGTCATGAAGGGTGCGCCCCTTTCCGGTGTTGCAGGTGGTCATGGAAGTGGTGCGGTTGAGACGGCGATGGCACTGGTCGGGCTGGATTGGAACGTGGTTTTCAAAAAAGTCAATGCCTTTTACGATGGTATCATCGCGAAGACATACACTTACACCTCTCCTTCCACGAACCCTGCCCGATTATTGACGCTGAAAAGCCGGTCAGAAGCCGTGGCCGATATTTTTATTGCCTTGTTTATTCCGGCGGTTGGTACCGCGAATGAAGCGTATCGGCGCAACGATTGTGACATGAACCTGAAACGCATTGTTCTGGCGATGCACCTTTACGAGCGGGAACACGGGACGCTGCCGCCGGCGTTTTGCGTTGACGCCGACGGCAAGCCGCTGCACAGT
>WRMR01000548.1 GCA_009776995.1 Planctomycetaceae bacterium
TATCATCCGCAACGATGTTTTAGGGAAATGGAATTACATCATTAAGCCGAGATAATCGAAACACTTGAACAGGTTATTTCTGGACAAGTCCTAAGTGATTAAGGAGATCGGAAAAGAGAGAGATGAGATAATGAGAAATGAGAAGCGTGGAATGAGATTTTGCCGTCCATTGTCTGTGGACCTCGTTCCGTGTCCGATGCCCAGCGGTTTGGAGTTAAAAGTCAATTCCATTGCTGATGGATCAAAAATCTCTGCGACAAGTGCATAACA
Source organism: Planctomycetaceae bacterium (assembly GCA_009776995.1). Classification (GTDB taxonomy): domain Bacteria; phylum Planctomycetota; class Planctomycetia; order Pirellulales; family Thermoguttaceae; genus WRMR01. The sequence goes on from WRMR01000548.1 coordinate 271, forward strand.
AGTGGACAATTCGTTCCGTAGGGACAGAATATGATGAGCGTTTTCACATTTCGTCCCTACGGGATGACCGTTTCGCAAACCGTTAGCGTCTACGACAAAAATAGCCGTGATTTAACTCCAAGCCACTGGTCCGATGCTAGACCCTCTACACAACCACGACCATGAAACAATTTTTGACTTGCGTTTTTCTGCTGAGTTTCTGTCCATTCCTTCTCGCACAAGAACAAGCGATCAAGTACCTTCAAATCAGCGGCGTGTATCCTCATTTGGCCACTCACAATCAGCCGCCGGAAGGGCCGAGCAGTCCTTTGCGTCAAGAGCACGGCGAAGCGGGAATCGGAGCCGTCGTTCCCTGGGCCGGGCGGCTTTGGTATATCACCTACCCGCAACACCGACCGCGGGGCAGCTATGATAAATTGTACGAAGTCGATGAACACATGAATCTGACGATTCGGGAGGAAAGCGTCGGCGGTACCCACGCAAGCCGCATGATCCACAAGGAATCCAACCAGCTTGTTATCGGACCATATTTCATTGATGCCGCCCGAAACGTGAGGGCTTGCGATCTGCAAACACTCGTCGGACGCATGACGGCAACCATGCGGCACCTGTTCGAGCCGGAGCGGTTGGTCTATTTCTTTGACATGGAAGGGGCGATTTACGAAGTCGATGTTAATACGCTTGAGGTCAATAAACTGTTCGAAAAACCGTTTCCCGGCTGGCATGGCAAAGGGGCTTACACGGCACAAAACCGCGTCGTGTTCTCCAATAACGGCGAATTGGGACCAAGTGCGACGGCTTACCGCAATCTGCTTGTCGGCGGTCTCCCGAAAAATGAGGAAGAAGTCGGCGCATTGGTCGAATGGGATGGCAAAGACCGGTTCAATATTATCGAACGGCTCCAGTTCACCGATGTGACCGGTCCTGGCGGAATCGAAGGTGCTCCCGACGATGATGCCCCGCTCTGGGCGATGGGGTGGGATAAACGCTCAGTGATTCTCAAGTTGCTCGACGGCGGACAGTGGTACACGTTTCGCCTGCCGAAAGGGAGTTACTCGTTTGACCCTGCGCACGGCTGGTACACCGAATGGCCGCGTATTCGCGAGTACATGCCGGAGCAGTTTGTGATGATTAAACATGCAACCCTGTTTGAATTCCCGAAGACGTTTTCAAAAGCAAATACGAGCGGGATTGAACCGATGGTAACGCACTTGCGATACATCCCGGACGTAACCCATTGGCAGGGAAAAATTCTCCTCGCCGCTGACGAAGCCGCGATGCTGCAAAACCCGATGTGCGGGCAACCGCAATCCAATCTCTGGTTCGGCACCAAAGACGAACTGTTGCGGTTCGGTCCTCCGGCACTCTGGGGAGGTGTCTGGCAAAACGACGCCGTTCAGGCGGGCGTCCCCTCCGATCCGTACCTTTTGGCAAGTACCGCTCATCGCACGTTGCATCTCAAGCATGACGCCCCAACGCCGGTTACGTTCATGGTGGAAACCGACCGGCAAGGGAACGGAAACTGGCAAAAGTCGCACGAAATGACCGTAATCAACCGTTACGCTTATGAAATCCTCCCGGCCTCACTCACCGGCGAATGGATACGCCTTGTTCCCGACAAGGATTGCGTTGCCTCGGCGATGTTTCATTATTTGACGCCGCGTGAAAACCAGCTTGAGGAACAGGCGATTTTTGCACCACTGGCAGGCATCACTGACACGAATCGTTCGGTCGATGCCGTGATGCGGCCGGCGGCCCGCAACCGGTCGCTTCAGGTTCAGATCAACCGGGTCAACGGCCAGGACGTTTCCGTTTATCAGGAAATTGAAATTGATTCGGATGATCCGGGAACGTTACAATTTACTGATGCAGAAACATCCGGGGCGACCAGTGCCGAAATCCGGTTCGTTTCGGAAGTTTGCAACATCGACAACCAATACGTGAACGTACTGCCGCACGCGATTTTGGTCACAGAAAAAAGCGGGGCGCAATTTCTGCTTCCGCGGGGTAACGCGGCGTTTGACGAACCGACGAAAAACAATGAATTACGGACGCTCCGCGAAGTCCAATCGGAACGGTGGCTGGCGAATATTCATGGAACGTTTTACGAAGTACCGCGATCCAGCGACAACCATTCACCGGAGTTTGCGAAAATGAAACCGGTCGCCTCGCATGACAAACGAATTGTTGATTTCTGTTCCTGGCGGGGCTTGCTCGTCTTGAGCGGGACACGAACCGACGCCATTTCCAACGGACATTTTTTCTGCGACTCTGAAAAACGAGGGTTATGGTTCGGCCAGATTGACGACCTTTGGAAGTTCGGCAAACCGCACGGTTCAGGTGCGGTTTGGGAGGACGAGGCGGTCGAGGCCGGTGTACCGTCATTACCGATACTTTTGACGAATTACGACCGTAAAACGGTCACGATTTCGCATGACGCCGGGGAACCGGTTACGTTTCGATTGGAGTGTGATTTCGATCACACCGGCTTCGTAACAGCGTTCGAAAAAACGGTGCCGGGTGGTGAAACGCTGGCTTTCGAAATACCGGTTGGGTTTCAGGCTCATTGGTTACGCGCGGTCGCCGATAAAAATTGCAACGCAACCGTGCGGTTGATTTTGGAG
>WRMR01000549.1 GCA_009776995.1 Planctomycetaceae bacterium
GTCCGGCTCTGCAAAAACTGGAGAAAAATTCCGATGTGTACCGGGAAGCCGTTGCGATTCTCGAACAGGGGAAAGCGAACCTCGCCGGACAAGATCGCGGCGAAAATCCCGATTTCCGGCCCGTTGACCCGATTGAAATCGAACAGGAAAAAAAGTACGAAAGGCTAAGGAGTGGGAAATAGTCGACTTGTCGCCTAACTCCGATAAGCAAGGGGATCGAGGAATTCAAATCGCCGCATTTGAACAAGGAAACTCGCTCACAGACCTTTTTCCCGGTCCCAAGTTCGGAATCAATGGAATCCGGCGTGTCCGTTCGTCCGCCGCTTTTATGCTCCGCCAAGTCAAGCAACATTCGCAAGGCATCTCTTCCCTTTGTGGATATTTTCATCGGTTCACAATTGGGGTTAAATTCATTGTGAAAATTCAGCAAGCAATCGATCAAACGCATTCATCAGTGTTGCCTTCGGACAGGCGATGTTCATACGTTGAAAACCTCTGCCTTCGGCTCCAAAAATCGTGCCGCTGCTTAACCATAACTTTGCACCTTGCGTAATACGGCGGTCAAGCTCTTCCTGCAAAAGTCCATATTCCGAAAAATCGAACCAGAGAAGATAGGTGCTTTCCGGTTCCACTAATTTGATTTTCCGAAGTTTTTTTGTTGCAAATTTCCGGGCAAACCGTATGTTTTCTATGAGATATTTTTTCAATTTCTCAAGCCATACCTCACCTTTGGTATAGGCACTTTGACAGGCAACAAGGCCAAGAGTGTTCAACTGGCTGTATCCGCTCCGGTTGATTTCGGCTTTCAGTTTTCGGCGTAAATCCGCGTTCTTTATGAAAATGTTCGACACCTGCAAACCGGCAAGGTTAAAGGTTTTGCTGGGAGCCGTCGCAATGACCGTGTTTTCGTTCAACAATCCAAAGCAGGTGTGTGTATGTCCTGGCCAGACGAAATCGCAGTGAATCTCGTCCGAAATGATAATCACGTCATGCTTTATGCAAATCTCATTCATTCGCTCAAGTTCTGCCTGCGTCCACACCCTGCCCACCGGGTTATGGGGGCTGCACAAAATAAACAGCTTTACGTTATTCCCGGCAATTTTTGCCTCGAAATCTTCAAAATCAATAAAATACTTCCCTTCATCATAGACAAGGGGATTACCCACAAGCGTTCTGCCGTTATCACGAATAATCTCAAAGAACGGATAATAGACCGGCGTTTGTATCATGACCGCCTCGCCCGGCTCCGTAAAAGCACGGACGGCTTGCGCTAATGCAAACACGATGCCGGGAGCGATGACGGTCTCTCTTTTTGGAACATAATAACCGAAGTGCGAGCCAAACCAATTCGTTACAGCATTGTAGTATTCTTCTTTCGGCTCGGTATAACCAAATATTCCGTGGCTGACCGCTCTTTGAATGTCTTCCAACACTTCCGGCGGAGCGGGAAAATCCATGTCGGCAACCCACATAGGCAAAATATCCGCTGGCTTGCCTCGTTCTTTGTCAAAATCGAATTTTATTGAGTTCGTGCCTTGGCGGTTTATGATTGTGTCGAAATTGTAGGTCATGTTGAAGTAGAGTTTTTTGGTTTTTTCTGTGATTGTGGTCTTGACAGCGGATCAATCGGACGTATCGACATGCTGCGTTTTAACACCGTTTTTCGCCGAGATTGTGTTAAACAGACGGATTGAGCCACCATACAGGTCGTCGGTGGCGAGTCTCTCATCGCCAGGCGTGAATCATTCCATGAAAGTGGAAATTGCCGCCGTATTTTTTGAAGGCCGCCGATGGAAATTTTAGCGGTGTCAGGCCATTCCTATTGCATGGATTACAAGCACCAGAATGGCGATGACCTCGCCACAAACGACGATTGCCCTTAAAAGCGGCCCAATCCAGCGCAACGAACAAACCCCAAACCGCCCCGTCTGTTCGTCGAAATCGGTACCGCAGGGGAGTACCGCCGCTTGCTCCGGCTGCAATGGATCGTAAAACACGGCGTTGCAGGTGGTAACGGTCAAACGAGTCGCACCTGACAGATAAGTGGAGGCCGTGTAGGCTTTGCCATCGACCTGATATTCAAAATCGACAATTGGTGTGTTAATGTCTCTTCTTTCCGATAACGTCACACTGTGGAATTTTGCTTGAGTGACGGTGCCGTTTTGTAAAAGCTGAATCTTTTTGCCGCCAACAAACCACGCATGAACCGGAAAATACAAGGCAAACATTCCGATCAGGGAACCACACCCCATCGCAAGCCATGCTCCATGTTTTGTGTTGTCATGCACCACGGTCGCGGCGAGAAGGGCCAACGAAAATCCCAGTATTGCAAAAACCCAGCCGACATTCGCTTCGGGTGTGGCAGTCAACCGCAGAGAGAGTCGAACCGATATTGGCATTTTACGTGACATTATTCCTGTTGTTCTCCACTTGGTTTGAAGTTTCACCCGGGGCACTCCTGTCGCGTGAGCCGTCCGTTCAATTCCGCGACCAGTTCCTCTTTTTTGACCCGCCATTGTTTCAGGGTATCCCGATCCCGGACGGTGATGGTGCCATCCTGAACGGTTTGACCGTCCACCGTGATGCAAAACGGCGTTCCGATTTCGTCCTGGCGGCGATACCGGCGTCCAACTGCTCCCTTGTCGTCGTAAAATGTCGAGAAATTTTTCTTGAGTTGCCCGTAAATTTCCGTTGCGATTTCCGGCATCCCGTCCTTTTTGACCAACGGAAAAACCGCCGCCTTGATCGGGGCGAGTCTCGGGTGGAATTTCATCACGACCCGTTCCTGCGGCTTGCCGTTTTCGTCCGGGGCGGGGTCCACATGGTACGCCTCGCATAAAAACGCAAGCACTGCCCGGTCCGCTCCCCCCGACGGTTCGATCCCGGGCGGGA
>WRMR01000550.1 GCA_009776995.1 Planctomycetaceae bacterium
ATCGCCGCGACAACTCATGTAGCTGATTCTGCCGAAGCTGTAGTCACCGCTGGCATTTGACCCGGTCACAAGTTCCCTTGCCCCGCCATCCGACGGACACATCAACCCTGAAATCTGAAGCCCCGCATTCTGGATGGCCGGAATGCCACTCAGTGCCACAGCCGGGTTGGCTTGAATCGCTGTTGTAATGATTTCGTAAGGTGCCCCCTGCTCATAAAACGGCATGAGCGAATAGGTGTCGCCCCAATACATCAAACCGGCATAATTGCCGCTCGCGTTGCGATAGATATTCCGACACGTCGGAAACGCTTTGTGGGCATCGTGATAGTTGTGCAGGGCCAGGGACAGTTGTCTGATGTGATTCGAACACTGCATTCGCCGTGCCGCTTCGCGAGCCGCCTGGACGGCGGGCAACAAGAGCGCGATCAGGATTCCAATAATCGCAATGACCACGAGAAGTTCAACGAGAGTAAAAGCTAAGTTGCCCCCCCCACCCATCTTACGCATTTTGTTCATAAAGCACCATGCTTTCTAAAAAATGTTGTTGCAGTAACCATTGAGAAAATTTTTCAAAACGACATCAATGTTTTGAAAACTCACAATTTCATTTTTATTTTAAATCAGTTTGAAATGGAAGTCAATACCTTGGTTTTTAATCAAAAATTGCAACCAAATACTGTAAAAAATCGTTTTTGAGATTGCTTTCGCGAGTAAATTATTTAAGACAGGATTAACAAGATTTTCAGGATAGTGTGACACTCCTTTTGCTTGCTTGCCTTCCATCCCAAAAATCCTGTCAATCCCGTCCAATGATTTTCTGGCGAAAGCCTGACGCCAAAAATGACAAAAAAATCGCCGAAACAGCGAAAACTTTTCACACCATTTTGTAAACACTTGGAATTTTTGAGTTTGGCCGTGTACTCTATTTTTTCGTGGCGAAAAAGAATTGATGTGAACGATTTTTTTGAAGGTAACGACAAGTCTGATTTTAGCGTTCTGTTGCATTCTTTGCAATTTCACTTTGTTATGAGCCGAAACAAAGAAAAGAATGTTGCGTCTTCTCGCAGAAATGCAAGATGTCTCTTGTTTCAGGAAAAAACCGGCCATGACAAAGATAATCAATCGTTATGTATTGTCGAGCTTGATGTTTCTCGCGGTCTTGGCATTTTACAATCCCGGCCATGCCTGGGGACAATGGCAACCGCAAACGTATTCTCCGCATAACCAACAAAACATCCAGTACATTGCACAGGCAAATACGAATATCGCACAAAATTCCATCGGGATTCAAGCCCCGGCTCCTCAGAATAGCTTGCCCGGAACGGTGGCTTTGCCTTCCGCACGGAACAAGAGCAGGCAAGGGCTGACGATTGAACAGGTATGTGAGTTGGCCATTCAAAACAACCCGTCGGTTGAACAGGCAACCCGGCTGATGGAAGCCCATTACGGCAGTTGGGTTCAGGCGGGACTCAAAAATAACCCCATGGTCGGATACTTGGCCGACGACATGGGCGGAAGCAACGGGGCCGGTCGGCAGGGCGTGACGTTTTCTCAGGAACATGTTTCGAGAGCAAAACGCGATGCCAGGCAGGGAGCCGCGAGTGCGGAATACCAAGCCGCGCAACGCATGCTGATGGTTCAACGGCAAAAAGTGATCAACGACGCCACGCTTGCCGCGTATCGTTTGTTAATTGCCCGGGAGAAAGAGTACCTTTCCCGCGAGTTGCTGAAAATCAGTCAGAACGCCGCATCAGCCGCCAATGAACTGTCGCAGGCACGTGAAACACCGAAGACAGACTCTTTGCAGGCGAAAATCGAGATGAATCGCGCCCAAATCGCACTGAACGACGCAGTGATCGAACATGAAGCGGCGGCCAGGGCATTGGCCGTACTCATGGGATGGCCGGAGGACATGCCGCTGGAAATTGAGGATCATCTGGATCACTCGCCGCTGGAAATCGACGAAATCGCGGTCCTTCGTCAATGGCTTGCGGACAGTCCCCAATTGCGACAGGCCCGTGCCGAATGGGAAGCCGCCCGGGCACGATTGCGCAGCGAACAAAAGGAAGCCGGGATGAATGTCAGTGCCGAAGGCGGCGTTTACTATAATACTTATGAAAAGCAAACCGAGTTTTCCGCCGGTGTCGCCGTCCCCCTTCGTTTCAATAACAGGAACCAGGGGAATATCATGAAAGCGCAGTCGGAAATGACAGCCGCTGCGCGAAACATGGAACGGGTTGAAAAAGCCTTAACCGCCGGGTTTTATCAACAGTTTGCCGAATACAAAACGGCCGATCAACGGGTCGCGCTTTATCAGGAAAGCGTACTACCCGACGTTGAGGAATCGCTGCAACTGATGATGCAATCCTATCAACACGGCCAAAGCAGTTATGTCGAATTGATGAACGTCCAGCGAACGCTGTTCCAGGTCAAAATGGAATACCTTGACAACCTTGCCCTCTTGATGGCAAGCAACACGAAAATCGCCGGTTATCTTCTGGAAGGGGCTTTTGACAGGCCGGAATGAGTGGCCGGAATACGAGCCGTAACATATTGGTAAGGCTGCTATACTAAGCCTTAATCTATACCGTACAATGCCATGGTCTTTGCATTATATGTCTGTGAACTTTGTACACTCCTTGGTGATCTTTGTGTTGAAATATTTTAACACAAAGGCCACAAAAATTAATGCCGGCCAAATGGCGTTCGAAAGTATAGCCGTCAACGTCGTCCAGTCGTTCGATGACCTCTTCGGCAGTCAGTGGCCGTGCAAGATCGTTATACACGACAGTTGATGCAAAATTCTCCAGGGCGGCTTTGGCTACGGCGTTTTGCGGATTCAAAAAGGATGTGGGAGTCACCAGGATTTTCATAAACCTCTGCCGGAAT
>WRMR01000551.1 GCA_009776995.1 Planctomycetaceae bacterium
GACGATGCGGTGCGTGTAAAGCATGCCTTTCGGCACGCCCGTACTGCCGCTGGTAAAGATGATTGCCGTCGGCGTGTCCGGCCCGACTTCAACCAGCACCGTACCGCGATGCGGTTGCCGCTTGATTTTCTCAAGTGAAAGGCCGCCCCAGAACCAGCGTCGCCCGACGGTCAGGTTGTGCTTTGCTTTCGGAAAACGCCGTCGCAGGAGGCATCGCAGCGCGTGAACCGGCGGAATGGCAATGAACCCATCCGGTTCGGCTTCGGCGAGACACTCGAGCATACGCCGCATTCCCATGCCGGGATCGACCATGACGATGGCCGCACCCGACTTGAAAATCGCATAGACCAGTGCGATGAAATCAATTCCGTGCCGCGTCATGAGAGCCAACCGCATCCCCGGTCGAACACCCCGGTCGATCAAAGCCTGTGCGATTTTGTCCGTGTATTCGCCCAACGCGCGAAACGTGATCGTCTCATAACACCGCTTGCCATCGGAGCCATATTCGCGCGGCACAGCAATCGCGACGTGGTCGGGAAACCGCGACGCCATTTCGACCAGCCGACGGGCTACGTTGTTTTCTCTAATTTGCATTGGCGTTTGCGGCTCGTGTTGCCGCCCGGCGAGCCAGCGAGTCCTTGTTCAAGGCTTCGACTTTTGCCTTTTGCTCGGACGTGAGAACCGCTTCGATCTGGGCATCGCGTTCCTCCTTGAGACGTTCCAGGCGAAGCGTCAACATTTCTATCGGCTCAAAATAGGCCGCTTGGATGTCATAGATGGCGATCTTTTGCGTATCGGAAACAACCTGACCATAAAAATTCGGCAGGCGGCGGGCAAATTTCTTGACGACTTTCATGCCGCGAAACCCTTCACTGGCAGCCTGGTCTTTGATTTCCAGTTGGAACACCGGACCGTATTTTGGAGTGGCCGTCGTGTTATCGGAAGCGGTTTCGGTTTGCGCGAAAGCGGTCGAACATGCCGCAAGCAACAGAGTAATGATCAAGGGACATGCAAGACGTGTCATCAGATTTCTCCTCATTGTTGGATTCTTAAAATGTGCCGTTCATCAATTCCGGTCCAATCGCGAACCGGAATGATGATCACCCCAAACATTTTAGCCGTGAAAAACCGAAATGCGAGATGTAAAAAAGAAAAGTTTTTTAAAATATTCAGTCAGGTGAATTTCTGCATGTTCGGCTTTTTCGCGTGGCCTGCGTTATCACAGTACAATTTTCAATTCCCAAGTACGTGGAAATATTTTTATTTTTTTGTCCCTATTTGACCGGCCAAAAATCATTCTTGACAAACCATCTCAAATCACTAAAATATCGCCAAGTTGACATTTTTGGGAAAGTTGTCATTTTTCACCGCTTCCCGGTACTCGAAGGAAAATGGAAGCCGCATCATGTTTCGAGTTTATCTTGCCGCGATCAGTTCTTATGTGCCAGAGAATCGCGTACACAATAACGACTTGCCATTGGAACTGGAAACGTCGGACGAGTGGATTGTTTCGCACACGGGCATTTCCTGGCGACATCTTGCTGCCGATGACGAATCGCCTTCCACCATGGGAATTGCCGCTGCGAAAGACGCCTTGACCAAGTCGGGTGTTCCGCCGGAAGACATTGGTATGGTGTTACTTAGCACAACGACTCCGGATTTTGCGCCGATACCGTCAACAGCTTGTGTCGTTCAGGAAGGCATTGGCGCGAAAAATGCGGTCGCTTTCGACATCACGGCGGCCTGCACTGGGTTCGTTTATGGCATTGAACTGGCCCGATGTTACATGCAGGTCCACAACAAGCCGATTCTCGTTGTTGCTACGGAAATCATGTCGCGGGCTGTTGACTGGAGCGACCGGAAAACCTGCGTCCTGTTCGGTGATGCTGCCGCCGCCGCTGTGCTGTTGCCTTCGCCGGACGGTGTGCGGGGCATCGTTGATTCGATATTGTTGAGCGATTCGTCCGGCAAGGACGTACTGACCATCGAAGGCGGATGCCGCACCCCAACGTCCCGCAAGGAAAACATGCAGCTCAAAGTCTATATGGACGGTACGGCGGTTTTTACCTTTGCGATTCGCACGATCCCCAGCATTATCCAGAAACTCCTGGATGACAACAATTTAACCTTCGACGAAATCGACTGGATTGTGCCGCATCAGGCGAATTACCGGATTATCCGTTCGGCGGCCAGCCGATTTGGTGTACCGGAATCAAGATTTTTTATTAATGTGCAAAATTACGCCAACACGGCGTCTGCGTCGATCCCCTTGGCACTGCACGACATGGAGCAACAGGGACTGCTCAAACCGGGCGACAAGATCGTGACCGTCGGCTTCGGAGCCGGCCTCAGCTACGGCGGGAATTTGATTATTTGGTAAGAAATCAGAACCCAAAGGAGTCTCGCCAAAATCACTTGTCCATTTCGATCAGAGCCACGAAAGTTATCGAGCGTCATGACTGCTCCGTGACCGTCGCGGCTCTGAATGATTGAACAGCTTATTTTGGCGTGAGTCCAAAACACATTGCGGCGGTCACGGCGTGACTGCCCTGCCTTTGTTGTATGACGCAATCATAAAAGGAATAATCATGACGCAAGAACGAATCGTCATCACAGGCTTGGGGGTGGTCAGCCCGATTGGAATCGGCATGGCCGATTTTTGGGATTCGGTTCGCCAATGCAAAAGCGGAATCGACCGCATCACGCATTTTGATGCGAGCCGTTGCACCTGTCAAATTGCCGCCGAAGTCAAAAACTTCGATGGCAGCGCGTATTTCGACCGAAAATTGCCACAGCGAACCGCACTCTTTACACAATACGCCATGCTGGCCGCGCGCGAAGCGTGGCAGGATGCCGCAATGGTATTGGACGAAATCACTCCGTCG
>WRMR01000552.1 GCA_009776995.1 Planctomycetaceae bacterium
TCGCCCCGAAGATTGCCGTATTGACCGGCATCGTCAAGAACGATCAGTTCGCAATGTTCCTTCGGGTAAGTCTGCATCTCGAACGACGCAATCATCTCTCCCAGCAAATGAGGGCGGTTGTAAGTGCAACAGCAGACAGAAAGTTTGATCATGATTTGACTCCGATATTCTTGATGAAGAATGCAATCATGCGATTCCTCGCCTTGCACAAAATTGACGCATCGCCGCCTCCCGGTCTTTGTCCGAAGACTGGAAAAAATGGCGGATGTACATGCCGTAACGTCCTTGCAACAGATAGTAATCGTCGAGGATTTGGGCACGTTCCCGAAATTTCGGGAGTACAACGTTCCAAAACGCCTTTTGTTCCAGAGGCCAGTCCCATCGCGCCGATTCATCGGCATTGGACGCTTCGTCCCATACTTCCATGATCTCACTGGTCGCCGGACAGGTTCTTGCGAGAAAGACCCCGGCACTGGGCAAGCCGGGATTCCAACGGGCATTTTCACAGCCGATATCCTGATTCATGAGCAGGAGCTTGGAATCCTCGAAAACCGGCAGGAGTTCCTCTTCGATTTTGAACTCGTGTCCGTAAAAAATCGCGTCTGCATCGACGTACAGGAGATAATCACAATGATTCAGTTCGGAAAGAACCACCGGCACTTTGTGCCAGTTCCCATGCCGGTCCTTTCGGGGTGTCTCGCGGGAAACGACATATTCGTAACCGTGCCGATCACAGTAGAGCCGGTTGATCTTTTCACTCCAGGCAAAATAATTGCACTTCCCATACATGACTTGGACGATCTTGATTTTTGTTTTTGCGTCGTTGTCCATGATTTTTTTTCATTCTCTGTTGGAATTCGTTTTGATTGCTGATGTCATCCTTCACTCTCACCATTCTCACTGCGTCGATTGGCGTCTGCCGGATTCTGTCCCCCTTCCTCGTGTTTGCCATGCACGACAGGGAGCGGCAATTCGCTGGAGTTCGTCACCTTGTTGTTCCGCCTGTGCCGGCATATCAATCCTGCAATTCCTTCATTTCTTTTGCAACGGGACAGGCTTTGTCTTTGCAGTTGTGTTTGAGAATGGTCAAAAGCATGTTTTCATATTTTTCACTTGCGGCATTCCGCTCCGCAATTAACCGTTCTATTGCAAGGTCTTTTTCCATGTCGCGTTTTGTAATCCATTTGAACATCACAAACAGGAGGATGCCGCCGACGCCCAGAGCCGCGCAGGCGTCGAACAATTTCCAAAACACCGACATCTCGGTGTTGGCCAACAAGACATGTGTTGCTATGCTGTAAAACACTGGAAATGTGTGTAAATACTGCATGTTATTCCTTACTGACTATGGGTTACTGTTCACGGTGAACTGATTTTGATCGGTGCAATATTCATATTGTCGTTTTCGACAATTTCGCCTTCGACCATACAGAGGACGAATGCGTCGGCATACCGCGCACTGCACGCTTGGGTGAACGTGTCGAAACTCTCCCAAATGATTGACGCCGGTTCCTGTTCGTATCTGCCGGCTTCCCAGTATTTGCCCCAGGAACCCTGATGTGCGATGTACTCGACACCGTTTTGTTCCTTGCGGTAGGCAACTCGCGCCGTGGCGTGCATCCAACTGCCGCTGTTGATCGCCGTTTTGATGTTGCCGGTGTAATTCACTTTTTGCGAGACCGCGACACTGTTGCCGAACACGACCGGGTAACCGGCGGCAAGGCAGTCGAACACAATACGTGCCAATTCCTTCCCACGAAAGTTGCCAAGGTAACAGGCTCCGATCTGGCACTTTTCCGCATCGTCGAAATGCTCTTGCGCGTACTTCGGCGGAGTTTTGAGTGACTGCTCATACGTGCCGACTTTGGCGACGTCGAACATGCCGCGTTTGTTGGCACAGGTGAGCATCATCGAAAGCGATGCCCCTTCACCGCGATAGTTGGCGTCACGTTTGCCCAAGTCCCAGGTCCAATATGGATTGAACCGCTTGAACTTGAACCGGTATCCGTCGGCGAGATGTGTAAGCAACATGGTATTGACCGCGTGATTCGTTGCACACCCGGCACACGAACCGCGATTGCCCTGACTAAAATCCAGCCAGTCAAAACCAAAATGTCTGGCAATGACCCAAGGCCAGAAGCAAAAACCCTGTTCGCGGAGTTTGTCACGCAGTTTTTTTTGTTCGGCCACCCGCTTTTCAAACGTGTTCCACGAGACGACAAGCGGCTGGGTGGTCGTTTCACGCTGGTCGTGCTCGTTGTCATATTGCAGGTCGTTCCAGACGGTAAAGCCGGAGTCCGGGTTGCTTTCAGGAAGCCAACCTTCCCGTGCATAGTCGGTTAATTCATCATAAGTGCTCATGGTAATTTTCCTTGACATGATCCCTGATTAAAAAAGTTGTTACTGATGTCGTTGGAGTCCGACCAAAACACTATCCGACTGACAGGTAGTTCCTTCGCAACGTGCATCGCCGAGCATGACATCCCACGTCCCGGTATGGTTTGCCAGTCTCCTTGACAAGCCGTCCAGGTCATGGACGTCTTCAATCACATAGAGACCGTGTGGGGATAGGATTTCATTCCAAAACAGGAATGCCTGATATTGGTCATCTGCCGTGTGCAAACAATCGTCGATCACCAGATCAAATGATGACGGGTGTGTCTGACGGAATCGTTCGACAGTTTCCCTCTGATATGCGCTGCCGGAAAAAAGGTGAATGTTGAAACGTTCCCTGATTTCATCCCTGATTTCTGAAAATGTCAAATCCAGCCCGACAATCGTTGCCAAAGGAAATCGTTCGGAAAATGCGAGGAGTGAACCGCCGCCAAAATCGTTGCATCCCATTTCGAGAATGTGTTCGAGCGGACTGATTCGGGACA
>WRMR01000553.1 GCA_009776995.1 Planctomycetaceae bacterium
GTTCCAGCGGGTTGATCGCCTCGCGGAAGTCAACCTGGTGATTTATCAGCAGATCAAACAGATGTAACAGACAGGAGTCATGAGATATCAACGACTGAAAAAACATCTGCGTGCATCTGTCACATCTGTTAAGAATAAAAGTGTTGAGGTATATCAATGCAACGAGACCCGGAAACTTATGCCATTCTCGGAGCCGCGATGCGGGTTCATACGGAGCTTGGACGCGGGTTTCTCGAAAGTGTTTATCAGGACGCCTTGGAAATCGAACTGCGTGAACAGAAGATTCCACACTGGCGTGAGATGGCAATCCCCGTGTTTTATCGTGGAATGAAATTGCCGTCTTTTTTCGTCGCAGACTTCGTTTGTTATGAAAGTATTATTGTCGAATTGAAAGCCCTGACGGAGCTGTGCGGGAAGGAAAAAGCCCAGGTTTTGAACTATCTCAAGGCAACCGGCTACAAACGGGCATTGCTCCTCAACTTCGGCAAAGACCGCCTTGAATATGAACGCATCGCAAACTTTTTTGAAAAACGTGAATTATCAACAGACATAACAGATGAAACAGATAAACTCATTTGAAATCAACCACAAAAAAAAACATCTGCGTCCATCTGTCACATCTGTTGATAAAAAAACTGACAATAAAGGAACCATCCCATGCCACTTTGGAAAATCGCCTATCGCAGCATTCAGCACAGGTCGCTTTCGTCGCTTTTGACGGCGTTTTCGCTGTCATTGGGGGTTGCACTGGTTGTGCTGGTCATCGTCATACTCGGTGTCATCAGTTCGTCGTTCAACCGGGGATCGCAGGGTTACGACCTGATCGTCGGTCCGAAAGGCAACCCGCTCGACATCGTGTGGAGCACCGTCTTTTACAACCGCGCCCCGGTGGGTACGGTGCCCGCAAAGTACCTTGACGATCTCCTGTACAGTCCCGAGTACAAAGACGACAAGGGTCAACCGCTTGTCATGGAAGCGATTCCCGTCACGATCGGGCATCACTTCAAAATGACGACCATTGTCGGCACGACGCCGGAGTTTTTCTCAAAACTGACCTACATCGACAGCCGGAACCGCGACCGGCATTACGAATTTGTCAAACCAGGAAAAAACTTCGGGAAATCCGATACTTTTGCCGCTGTGGTTGGTTCGACCGCTGCGCTGAATACGGGCTTGCAACTCGGTGAAGAGTTCCGCCCCGCTGCGCCCGGCGAGAACCTCGATGGTTCGGACCCCAACCTGGGTCACGCACCGTTCAAGGTCGTCGGTATCCTCAAGCCGACCGGGACGCCGAACGACAACGTGATTTTCATCAATATCAACGGCTCTTACGACATGCACGGTTTGCCGGCAAACACAACCGGCCATGATGCTGACGATGAAGGGGAGGACGATCATGCGGGTCACGATCATGGTGAACACGGCGAGGGCTTGCACAACAACGATTATTCCGCGATTTTGGTCATGGCCAAACAGTGGTCGGCCAACCCGGACATTGATATGGAAAGTGTCAAAGAAACCGGGGAAATCGATACCTCAAAATTCAACCGCAGCCGTACTGATGTCGCCGCAATGGCCCTGCCGGAACTGATCAACAAGAACATTGACGTACAGGCCGTGTCGCCGGTTCGGGAAATCTCGGCGTTTCTCGAAAACGTGGTCGGGAACGTGCAACTGATCCTGGTGCTGCTCGCGGTGCTGGTGGTCATTGTCGCGGGAATCGGCATGATGGTCAGCATTTACAACACGATGAACGAACGCCGTCAGGAAATCGCGATCATGCGGGCATTGGGAGCCCGGCGCATCACCGTTATGATGATCATCATGCTTGAGTCTGTCTTGCTGTCGCTCGGCGGCGGACTGTTCGGCATTTTGATTGGACACGTCATGCTGACATTGGTCAGCCCCTGGGTTGCGTCCTATTCCGGAATTATTTTATACGCCTGGAGCTTTCACTGGACCGAACTGACGCTGATTCCCGGTCTGCTCGTGTTAGCTGCGTTTATCGGTTACTTGCCCGCCGCTGTGGCCTATCGCCAGGACGTGGCCACGTCACTGAAACCGTAAAATCAGAGTCGCAATTGTAAGATTGCGGTGGGTTGTTTCGTGATCTTACGGTTGCGGCTCCGACTTTGTCAAACCATGAATCATTCCATGTCACCAACCGAAGAAACACCCAGCGTTCACCTACCCACCTGGCGTGACAACAAAACTGTCTTTTGGCTTGTGCGGGTCGGATTTGTCTTGCAGTTTTACATCCCGATGATTGTTTGCTGTTACATTGTTTATGAAACAGGCACTAGTCCATCGTTCACCATGCGCAATGAGCAGTTCTTCAAATTCGGCATCTCCACCCTGATATTGCTATTCGTGCAATGCACTGTTTTTACGTTGATTTTGCGTCATGCAAGATTACGTTTCGCAGAAGGTGTTCTTTGGTGTCTCATCGTCATCAATGCAATTCACAGCCTGGCATGGCTGATGGTGATGTGGCCGTTGACACTGATTCGCCTTATTCCGCCAAACGCCTTGTATTATATTGCCATTTCTGTTGAAGCGAGAATCGCGTGCAATGTCCGTCAAGAACCTCCTCAACCGGATACGCCTTAACTTTCGGGCGGCGGGGCTGGCACTGGCCGGCCGATGGCTGACGTCGGGCGATGTGGCCGCGAGTTACGACGCCCTTGCGGCCACGTACCAGGCCAACTGGCTGGCACATCTTTGCCGGACGACGGATCGGTTGCACGAGTTGTTGCCGGAGCAACTCTCCGGGCAACTGCCCCGAACGATTCGCCGGTGATGCGCGTTATTGACCTCGGTTGCGGGACGGGTTATTCGACGGCATATCTCGCGCAACAATAGCCAACGGCCAATGTCAC
>WRMR01000554.1 GCA_009776995.1 Planctomycetaceae bacterium
GAATCTCTCGCCCCTCGTCCCTAATCTTTTTATAGATAATAACCGAAGACGTTTGAGAATCAAGGAAAAAATCGGTATTCTGGCGACAAAATGGCTGCAAGACGGAAATTTCAGAGTCAAACAACGTAAGGAATCACGCAAAAACAAACTGTTCGATTAATCAGAGCCGCGACGGTCACGGAGCGGTCATTCCACTCGATAACTCTCGTAACTCTGATTGAAAGGTTCACATTATTTTTGCGAGACTCCTCATACTTCCGAACGCCATTTGGCTGGCATTAATTTTTGTGACCTTTGTGGAAAGCTTTGTGGCCTTTGTGTTAAAATATTTCAACACAAAGATCACCAAGGAGTGCACAAAGGTCACAGACATAAAATGCAAAGTCCATGGCGTTGTACGGTAGAGCAATCCCTCACCCCTCATTCTTACAGCAACCGCTCCAGTTCGTCGACGAGCGACGCGAATTTTTGCATCGGGCCGCGAATGGTTTCCGGTTGCGTCATGTCGATGCCCGCGTCGCGGAGCAGGTCAAGCGGTTCCTTGCTGCAACCGCCCTTGAGGAACGAAAGGTACTCATCACGTTCCCGGTCGCCACCTTGCAACACGCGTTGGGCAAGGGCAATCGCCGCCGAAAGCCCGGTTGCGTATTTGTAAACGTAAAACCCGCGATAAAAATGCGGAATGCGAAAACACTCAAGCGTCAAATCGTCGTCAATCGTGAAGTCGGGGCCGAAATAGCGATGGAGCAATTGCCCGTACACCTCGCGGAACCGATCGACCGTGAGCGGCTCACCCGCCCATGCGGCGTCGTGCGTGATTTTCTCAAATTCGGCAAACATCGTCTGGCGGAAGATCGTGCCGCGAATCGAATCAATTTCACGGTTGACCAGCCAGGCTCTCTGACGGTCGTTGTCAGCCAGGTTGAGCAGATGGCGTGTGAGCAGTTGCTCGTTGAAGGTGCTGGCGACCTCGGCGACAAAAATGACGTAATCGTAATACTGGTACGGCTGGTTGCGTACCGAATACCACGAGTGCATCGAGTGCCCCGCTTCGTGAGCAAGAGTGAAAACGTGTTCAATGACATCCTGCTGGTAGTTCATTAAAATATACGGCAGGCCGTCGTAAGTCCCGGCACTGAAGGCACCGCTCCGCTTGCCGCGATTCTCGTAGCGGTCTGACCAGCGGTGTGACAGCAAGCCGTCGTGCAACACGGTGCAGTATTCCTGACCGAGCGGCCGCAACGATTCGATTACCACATCGACCGCCTGTTCCCAGGTGTGCCGCATCGTGATGTCGCTGAGAATCGGCACATAAGTGTCGTACATGCGGATGTCGGGCAACCCCATCTTGCGTTTGCGCAAATCGTAATAACGGTACAACGCGGGAAGAGTCTCATGAATGCCGGCAATCAGATTATCGTAAACGACACGCGGCACCTCTTCGTTGAACAGCGCGGCATCCAGTCCGTTGTCGAACTTCCGTGCCTTGGCGTAATAATTGTCTTTTTGAATCGAACTGTTCAACGTGGCGGCCAATGTGTTTTTGTGGTCGTCGTAAGCCTTGTAAAACTGGTGAAAGGTCGTTTTTCGCAATTCGCGGTCAGGCTTGTGCAACAGCACGGAAAAGGTTCCGTTGGTCAGTTCGATTTCCCTGCCGGTTTCGTCTTTGATCATGCCGAAACGCAAGTCGGCGTTGTTGAGCTGTCCGAAAATTTTCGACGGCCCCGACGCAAACTCGCCGAGCATGGCGAGCAGTTGTTCCTCGTTGGCCGAAAGCGTATGTGGACGATCCCGAGCGATTCGCTGGAGCATGAACCGGAACGGTGCAAATTCCGGCGCAATGATCAGTTTTTGCCAATCGGCTTCGTCCATGGCCAGCAATTCGGGACGCATAAAACTCGACGCCTGACTTGCCCTGACCGAGACGTTCTGCACACGGGCGACCATTTCCTGATATTTGCCGTTGGCGACATCCTGAGCCGATTTCAAAAAAGCGTAAGAACCGATTTTTTCGCCCTGGCGGCTGAACGAAAGATCAAAATTGACGTAAGCGAGCAACTCGTCGGCTTGCGTGAGTCTGCCTTTGAATCGATCATATTCCGGGACACGTTTTTCCCACGCGGAAAATTCTTTTTCCCAATCGGCATCCGACGCAAACAAACAGGTCAAATCCCATGTATCTGCCTCGGCAACGGATTCACGAGAGGGTAAGGCTCCGGCTGTCTCAGTTTGCGACAGTCCGACTAAAAAATCATTTTTTTTACAAAAAACAAGTGGCTGTCCAATATATTGATTCATGTTATCCATTCACAGGAGTTCACAAGAGGAGAATACAGTTTTCATAATTGGCATGAACACGCCCTGGGTTTTTCCAGCACAACAGTTGCGACAAAACTAGTGCTGTGTCCAGGCTAAAAGTTGAAGTTGACTAAAAACGTGATAATTGCTATATTGTTTGGGCTTTTTTCACCCTAAACTCATGGAGGGATTGTCATGAACACGGAAAAATATATCGTTCGGCTTTCCGACGAGGAACGCCAAACACTTGAAACCATTGTCAAAAAACTCAAAGGAACATCACAAAAAGTCAAGCGTGCCATCGTTTTGCTCAAGGCTGATGCCAATGGCCCCAATTGGACTAACGAAAAAATCCGCGAACTGACTGGTTTGAGTATTCAAGCCATCGTCAATATTCGCAAACAACTTGTCCTCGAAGGTTTTGATGTTGTCCTTGATCGAAAAAAACGCCGTCTGCCACCTGTTCCAAAAAAACTCGATGGGTTGCAAGAAGCAAAACTCATTGCAACACGTTGCGGTTCACCACCGGAAGGCTTTGGCCAATGGTCACTCCGGCTCCTTGCCAATCAAGT
>WRMR01000555.1 GCA_009776995.1 Planctomycetaceae bacterium
CTCAATGACGAGGCACATCATTGTTATCGCGAAAAACCACAAGAAGCGGATGACGCTGAACTGACGGGTGAAGACAAAAAGGAAGCCGAAAAAAATAATGAAACCGCTCGTCTATGGATTTCCGGGCTTGAAGCAGTGAAACGCAAAATAGGGCTGTCCCACGTTATCGACCTGTCGGCAACTCCCTTTTTTCTCCAAGGTTCAGGCTACGCCGAAGGAACGTTGTTTCCCTGGACGATGACGGATTTTTCGCTGATGGATGCCATTGAGTGCGGGATAGTAAAATTACCCCGTGTTCCGGTTGCCGAGAACATACCCGGCGGCGAAATGCCCATGTTCCGCAATCTCTGGGAGAATATTCGCAAAGATATGCCCCGAAAAGGTCGTGGCAATTCCAAAGACCTTGATCCATTAGCCCTCCCTGGTCGGCTGAAAACCGCACTGGAAGCCTTGTATGGGCACTACAAAAAGACGTTCGAACTCTGGGAAGAGAATGGTATCCAAGTGCCGCCATGCTTTATCATTGTCTGCCAGAATACTTCGATCTCGAAACTTGTGTACGACTACATTTCCGGCTTTCATAGAAATAACCCTGACGGCACAACAACGCTGGAAAACGGACGATTGCCCCTCTTTCGTAATTTTGAAGAAAACGGCAGTCCGCTGCCGCGTCCCAACACGTTGCTGATTGACAGCGAGCAACTGGAAGCAGGCGACGCGCTCGACGACAATTTCCGCAAAATGGCTACCGATGAAATCGAACGCTTTCGACGTGAAATCGTCCAACGGACCGGCAACCAACGGGCAGGCGACAACATTAAAGACAATGAGTTGCTCCGTGAAGTCATGAACACGGTCGGCAAACCCGGTCAATTAGGTGAGTCTGTTCGGTGTGTGGTGTCGGTTTCCATGCTGACGGAAGGGTGGGATGCGAATACCGTTACGCATGTCCTGGGTATTCGGGCTTTCGGGACACAACTCCTCTGTGAGCAAGTCATCGGACGTGCCCTGCGCCGACAATCGTATGACATGAACGAGAAAGGACTCTTCAATGTCGAATATGCCGATGTGTTTGGAATTCCCTTCGATTTCACCGCCAAGCCGGTGGTCGCTCCACCGCAGGCACCACGCGAAACTGTCCAGGTCAATGCTGTTTTGCCTGAACGTGAAGCGTTGGAAATACGTTTTCCACGGGTCGAAGGATACCGCGTAGAGTTGCCCACCGAACGTCTTGATGCCGCTTTTGACGAAGATTCAATTTTGGAACTCAGCCCGGAACTCGTTGGACCGACAATCACCCATAACGCCGGAATCATCGGCGAAGGAGTGGACATGAACCTGGAACACTTGGGGGACACTCGCGACGCGACCATTTTGCTCAACCTGACCAAGCACCTGCTCAATACAAAATGGCGTGACCCCGGCGGAGAGCCGAAATTCTATCTTTTCGGACAACTTAAACGTATTGCCAAACAGTGGCTCGACACATGCCTTGTCTGTAAAGGCAACACATATCCGGCACAACTTATGTACACCGGATTAGCCGACATAGCATGTGAGCGTATTACAGCCGCCATTACAAAGACGCAAGCCGACGAAAGTTCTATCCTGGCGGTACTTAATCCCTATAACCCCATCGGTTCAACGCGTACCGTCCGCTTCAACACGTCGAAGGACCGTTGGTTCGCTGATGCACGCCGTTGCCAAATCAACTGGATTGTCCTCGACAGTGATTGGGAAGCCGAATTCTGCCGCGTGGCAGAGTCACATCCCAACGTGCGGGCTTATGTAAAAAATCACGGACTCGGACTCGAGGTTCCCTACCGTTTCGGTTCTGAAAACCGTACCTATTCCCCCGACTACATTGTCTTGGTGGATGACGGACACGGCGACGACGATCTCATGCACCTCATTGTCGAGATCAAAGGTTACAGACGCGAGGATGCCAAAGAAAAGAGACAGACGATGAATACCTACTGGGTGCCGGGTGTCAACAATCTCAAGACATGCGGTCGTTGGGCTTTCGCTGAGTTTACGGACATCTATACCATCGAGTCCGATTTTAGGGAAAAGGTCGAAAGCGAATTTGACAATATAATCGAAACGTTAACAGAGCCGCAATCATAAGATTGCGCATCACGTCATGGCAAAGAAAAAAACGACAGAAAAAAAGAGTGTCGAAAGCCTCCGGCACGATGACAAACGCAAAAACATTCCCACTGCCGAGTATCAATCGGTCATGAAAGAGGAACAGCAAAGCCCGATCCGTGTCGCTTACAACCGCCGAAACCGCGAGCTCGACCCGCAACTGGTCTGGCGAAACAAGGATGACCAAGACTGGTCTGACCTGGTGGTGCATGCGCCCCCGCTCTACATTCAGGAAAAGATTTACCCGAAAGTCCTCATTGATGATCTGTTACGGCAAACGGAAGCAGCGAATAAGACGGTGCAATGTAATTTCTTTGCCGACTTCAATGGTATTCCCGATGACGTGGACAAGACCGATTTCTACCAGCACGACCAAAACTGGAGCAACCGTATGATTCTCGGTGACTCCTTGCAGGTTATGGCAAGCCTCGCGGAGCGTGAAGGACTGCGTGGTCAGGTGCAGTGTATCTATTTCGATCCGCCTTACGGCATCAGGTTTAACAGCAACTTCCAGTGGTCCACCACAAGCCGCGATGTGAAGGATGGCAAAGCCGACCATATTACCCGTGAGCCGGAACAGGTCAAAGCCTTCCGGGACACCTGGCGGGACGGCATTCATAGTTATCTCACCTACCTCCGTGACCGGCTGACCGTCGCCCGGGACTTGCTGACGGACTCCGGTTCTATCTTCGTACAGATCGGCGACGAAAATGTCCATCGC
>WRMR01000556.1 GCA_009776995.1 Planctomycetaceae bacterium
TTGCCGTCCCAGACCAACTCGCCCGAAGGCACGGGACGATCGCGGTCTAAATGCCAAGCAACAGGGGTGTCCGGCTTCAAAAAACTGATACCTTTGGGAGAAAATGTGTCCCGTGGCAAAGGCTCATTCAAAGAGGTCACTTTTATCCTCGTTTCGGATTTATCAGTTACAATATCTCCATCGCGTCGCTCATAAAAAACCGATTTTGGATACCAAACGTCTCCGGCATAAACGTCACCTTCGATTGTTACGCTATCAACAAATCGACCGCCAAAATGGTTTTCAATACGCATCAAGCGGTCGGGAAACGATTGTTGTACCCAAATTATGTAGTGGGCGTATTTATTCTTGAACGGAGGGTAAAAACTAATTTTCCAGCATGGAACTTGAGAAACGGTGTCAGACTCCACGACAAACCCGCCTTCGTAAAGTTCGAGTTTTGACCCAAAAATGAAACCGGGAGACAGATGCGATGTGTCGTAGAAATGTAGCGGCAGAAAACCAATCCAGCGAGGATCAGGAATAAAATCAAGGACACTTGGGGATGCGTGGCCATCGGTAAAAGTCAAAGCGGCTTTTCCATGACCCTCACTTGGCTTGTTCGTTGTATAGGTCAAACGGGTGTACTTCGAGTAACAATCAAGACATATCACATCAGTTGCGCCGTTACGATCGACATCGGCTCGCAAATGATCACCCTCGAAAAAGAGGCTCATGTTCCACACCGTGCGCCCGTGGTCCCCTGTGATTGTTGATTCTATCATCAATTGACCACTTTGGATTGCCGAGCGGGATTTGATTATTCCACGGAGAATCTCCTGCCCACTCGGCCGAGAACTATCCATTGCGAAGCCTAATTGCCCACAAAGGAGAACCGCACAACAGGCAACACGTATGTGTGTCATATCCAGCATGAAAAAGTGAGAGGCAAATGGTTTCGACAACAAAATGGGCCTAACCCGCGCATTGGGTCTCTTTTTTGGTTTCTGCCGTATAAGACTGTGCTGTACTGGCTTTCATCATGCAACCACCTGAACCATCGGGGGTACAATCGGCTTCAACATAGCATGGGGCAAATTCCCCCGTTCCTATACAGGTTGTACCGGACTTGGGCTGGTCACACTGAAAGTTTCCCAAGTTTCCCGCAGCCGTGGTTTCTCCTTTGCCTGGACAAAGCCCCGCAGACATCACACAAACCTTTAGCGTTGTTTTACACGGGCTATTTGCCCGAACGGTCATATTCGCACACTGCGCGTACACGATGCCGACGAAGTTGCTTACACAAGCAAAAACGGCACAGCAAACACCGGCGCAGATGACGATCTGCGCCGCGTTCAAACGAGACTGAAACTTTTCATGGCTGTTCTCCTGTAAAAAGGTGACACTCTTACGGGCTGTGGCAAGGCCCACCAACCCATTCTTTTGGCGATTGTAGCCGAGACCGATGAGGAGTCAAAGAGGGATTTTCAGAAAAAACCGTCCGGATCGGCAAATTTCTCCTGTTAAGCAGGCCGGTGATGGGATTCCCACCGCGAAATTGGCGTTTTCCTTCGGAAAAATGCGTTTTTTCGCCGTTTGAAGATTTGGGGCCAAAGAAAAGAAGCGGCAGGTCGGGCGCAAAAACTCCGGGGCTTGCCCTCCTTTGAGCGTCCGTTCCATCAACGACCTGCGCCACGACTTGCCCGCCACGATCCCGCATACCGAAAACGATGGTCTTGCCTACCGTTCCTCGCCCTTGGTGGAGTGTCTTGTTTTCGTGCTTATTGTGTTCTCTTCCACCCAAAAAAGTCTCGTCCGCTTTGACAATCCCAGAGAGAATCTTGGTGGTTTGGTTGCCACAGGCAAAGTGAATCCGGTGAAGTAAAAACCACGCCGACTTTTGGTCGATGTCAAGTTCCTTTGAGAGTTGAAGCGAGGAAATTCCCTTCCGTGCCGTTACGACCTGATACATCGCGTACAGCCACTTGTGGAGAGGGATGTGAGAACGGTGGAAAATCGTACCGACCCGAATTGTGAAATCTTTGCGGCAGTCTTTGCAGCGGTGGACATTCTCTGTGGTGCGCGGTGAGGTACGCACAGGCAAACGGGGCCGTTTGGCCAAAGAATCCCGGAAAGATACACGATTGCGGCATCTTTGTCCGGGAACATTTTGGACAGATCGAAGAGTGAAAGAGTCTTTGCCTGCGGTTGTTTGAACTTCGGCATGGTGGTTGCCCTCTCTTATGTGAGAGGTTTCCGGCGTCCGAAATAGACACCGTTCAACCAAAATGCGAACGCTTTTTCAGGCAAGTAAATTCATCTGCAAACTTTAGTCTTTGATTTTCTCCTGTTTTGCGGTACACTCCAATGAACACCCCAAACGCCCCCAATCACGCCTTTTCAGCCTTGGGGGATTAACGCCGTAATTCCCTTTTATTTGCGTCAACACGCCCCAGTTTGGTAGGCATCACCAAGGAGCTTGGCGAGTTCCGTGTCATTGAGGGCGGAAACACATTCGTCGACCATTTGGTCGAGCATCTGTCGGTTCTTGGCCCCGAATTGGAAGGCAAGTTGAGCGTAACTGCGATCTTCCCGCAGATTAACGTGACCGTTCGGCCCGGAAAAGCGAACGCCGTCAATCGTCTTTTCCGGCTTGACGTTCCATTTCGCCTTCAGAAGTTTGATGATGTCTTTCGGTTCGTCCCACGGCGTCTTCAACTCCGGTGTTGCGAAACACGGCGGAATGGTGCGGCGAAATTCAGACAGCCGAATCCGATGTTGTGCCAGGTAATCAATCAGCCAGCAGATTGCAAAGAACGAAATGTAATAACCGTCACACATTCGGGCAAAGAATCGACCTGTGTTGTCGAAACCGAGAATCGCTCCGTT
>WRMR01000557.1 GCA_009776995.1 Planctomycetaceae bacterium
TTGTGCCTTGTTTGCCGCTTCGTTGCTCTGCCTGTTGTGCCTGACCGTTTCCGCCGCTGATGACGTGCCGCTTCCTCCGGTTGCCGATCTGGAGGAGCAGGTGGATTCTTATATCAAGGAATTGGACAAAAGCCTGGAGGATTTGGCCGCGAGCAGGGATTTTGCGTCAGACGCCAATGTCCTTGCCCGTGACGCCAACACGCTGATTATCATCGCACTGGCGCTCGGCATGTCGGAAGAAAACGGCAAATACAAGGCCGCCGCGCCGGAAATCATCAAGGCCGCCCAGACGGTTGCCGCCGCGAAAGACCTGGCCGCCGCCAAAGCGGGGCTGGCCGCCGTCAAAGCCGCGTTGGAGAAAAAATCCACGGACAAGCTCGAATGGAAGAAAATGGCCAAGATGGAACCGGTGATGAAACTGGCTGTGCCGCGCATCAACACGGGCATGACGCGCTATATTCGCACCGAAGCCACATTGAAGCGTGGGATTCCGAATGTCGCGGGGGCAACGGCTGCATTGGCCGTCATTGCGCAAGGGTTGAAGCCCAACTTTGATGAAACCATCAAGCCGGACAACGAAGACGATTGGGTCAGGCTTTCGCGGGATTTCCGCGATCTGGCACTGAAAGCCAACGCCGCCATTCACGGTTTTGAAAAAGGTGACGTCTCGTTCGACGATTTCAAAGCCGTCTTGACCACGATGAAGGAAAGTTGCGAACACTGCCACGCTGTCTTCACCGAAGGCGCCATTGCCGTGGATTAGTGGATTTTTCCGGCTTCCGGTAACCAGGTGGGGCGGTCATGTCACGACCGCCCCAGACTCCAAATTCCTCACTCGATCTCCGCCAAACTTTTGTGCCATGTCAAAAGCCGCCCATATCCTTGAAGGGTTTTCCCATTCCTACCAAAACACCTGCATCGTTGGTGCGGCGGCGGAACTGGATTTGTTTACGCCGATGATTCGCTCGCCGTTGACGGCGGCGGAGCTTGCCAGACAGCGGGAAACCGATCTCCGTGCAACGGTCATGTTGCTCGACGCACTGGTTGCGCTGGAAGTTCTGCGCAAATCGAGCAACACAGAGCCGGTTTACAGTGTGCGGGATGAGTATCGCGAATTGCTCGACATCGGCCACCCGAAAACGTTTGTCCCGATGTTGCGCCACCGCATGACGTGCATCCGACAGTGGGTCGAACTGGCGCGTGTTCTCAAGTCCGGCCAACCGCAAGACCGGGTTGCCAGCCTTCTCGGACCTGCCGAGGATTACCGCTCGTTTGTGCTGGCCATGCACTCGGTCGGCGTCATGTTCGCCGCTGAAGTGGTCGATTCGCTCGAACAGGCAGGTTGTCTCAAGTTTCGGCACCTGCTCGACGTCGGCGGGGCGTCGGGGACATACACGCTGGAAATGCTCAAACGCCTGCCCCATGCACAGGCGACAATTTTTGATCTGCCGCCCGCGATTGAAGAAGCCCGCAAGCGTTTTGTCGGTTCGCCATTCGAAGCACGTATCCGGCTCGCGGCGGGTGATTTCTATGCGGACGAACTGCCGGTCGGCTGCGATTTTGCCTGGGTGAGCGCAATCATCCACCAATTCGACCGCCAACATGCTCAGATGCTTTACGCGAAAGTTCATCGTGTCCTTGAATCCGGCGGGGTGATCGCTGTGCGCGATTTTGTCATGCAGCCGGACCGCACCGTACCGCTGGATGGCGCAATGTTCGCCATCAACATGCTTACCGCAACACAAACCGGCATGTGCTACACTTTCGACGAAATTCGGGAAGACCTTGAAATTTCTGGTTTTTCCGATGTCCGTTATGCCGTTCCCGCCGACACCATGGGAGCGGTCGTCACGGCGGCGAAATGAGAGACTGTTGCATGATTAGTGCCTGCAATCAGAGCCGCGACGGTCACGGAGCGGTCATTCCGCTTGGTAACTCTCGCGGCTCTGATGGGAAATGTTCACGTTTTATTATTGCGCGGCTCCCAAGTGACCGGTTGCTGTCCTGCTTCAAATGTCACTTATTGGCGTGGGCCGGTCTCTCTGAACCAAGTTGCAATCCGTTCCGCCATTTCGGGCAGGGGGACATTGTCCGTATCGACTTCCAAGTCGGCGGTTTCGCGATAAATCGGGGTACGTTCGTTGAGAACACGCTCAATTTCAGCCAACGGCGGCAGATTTGTCAGTGGGGGACGCATCCGTTCCGTCTCCGGGTCGCCGAACATGCGTTGCAGGATCGTCTCCGGCGACGCCTTGAGCCAGACGACCCGCCCGGCACGTTGAAGCAACACGCGGTTCTCCGGTCGCATGGGTAGCCCACCGCCAGTGGCTACAACACACGGCTCACCGAGTAGCAGTTCGGCAATCACTTGCGATTCGACATCGCGAAACGCCAACTCGCCCTGTTCGGCAAATATTTCGGCGATTGTCCGCCCGGCTTTTTGCTCGATCAAGAGGTCGGCATCAACGGCTTCAAGCTGCAATCGTTCCCCCAGCATTCGGGCCAGTGTCGTTTTGCCTGTCGCACGATAACCGATTAAAATGAGAAAATGGAACATGGTGAGATAAGAAGTCAAAGGTATGGACTCACGCAAAAATCAGTGGTTCGTTCCATCAGAGTCGCGAGAGTTATTGAGCGGAATGACCGCTCCGTTAGTGTCGCGGCTCTGAATGATCGAACAAGTGATTTGAGGCACAACCGGTGCAGGTTATACAATATCCAGGTGTGAATTCCCCCCCCCCCCCCCCCCCCCCCCCCAACCGGCAACGGAACAACCCCTAAATAGATGTCGTTTTTTTTTAATAAAAATAAATTTTTTTATAAATCAAATATTTTTTTTTTTAATTTATTTTTTAATTT
>WRMR01000558.1 GCA_009776995.1 Planctomycetaceae bacterium
CGTACCCTTCCGGTGAAAGCTGCACGGCAATACCGCCAAACGACGGATGAGAGGCTGTTCTGACAACCAGTTCGCGCACCACGTCGAGCATCGCGTTTTGGACATTCGGGTTGAGCAGGTTGTAGTAGGGGGCGCGTCCGGTCCGGTTCCGGTCAACAAATTGATCGACCAGTGGATTCCCGTATGGACCAACCCAAACCAAGCCCGATTCAGCCGGTGTCACCGCACTGTTCATTTGCCCGTTACGCCGGAGTTGCTCTTCGACGGCAGGGAGCGGCATACAAAAGTCAATGGCCGGGATGAGCGTCATGTTTTCGCGGTCAAGTACGGTGGCCAGTGCGTGCAAAACGTCTTTCCGCACGGGGTCTTCGCCGTGGAGGAGAAAGACGCCGGAATCATAACGCGGCGTCGGCGCGATCAACCGGCTCGGGTAAAGGCAACTGCCGTCCGAAGCAACGGAAATCATCATTCCGCCGTAACCGGTCATGCGCGCATGTTGGATCATCCGATCAATTCCCTGCCGGAACGTTTCCCAGTCGGTCACCCCGACATACGGGACATGGCCGGGCATGCGCGACGCGGAAAAGGTTTCGCAGAAATTGGGGCGGTGCCAGTACGACGCGAAAAGCCGTTGTTGCCGGTTTGCAGACGCGGTGTTTGGGCCGGCTTCCGGTTGGGTTGACGTTGACTGGGGTGACGCCGGCAGCGATTGCGGGAACACATCCGGCGCACGGTAAATGCGAATGCCGCCATAAACCGCCGACTGGTGTGTGCCGGGATTGGTCAGCAGGATGATCGGCGTTTTCGTTTTCGGCCAAAACAGGATACTGTGTTGCAGGGTGCGGCCGGCGAAATTGTCCGACACGAGTTCCCGCCCCACATGCAGGCCGGAATCAACCGTCCCGGGAAAAAGCCCGCCCGAAACGGTCGGTTCGACGATGCTGATACCAAGCGTTTGCTCGACGCCGGACAAGTAATCGATTTCAAGAAAATGCGGCTTGCCCGGCTCGTTGATCGGAATGGCGTAGGCTTCCCAGGGCGTGACGGTTTCGTCATGCGAGGGTAACATTTCAACGAAACCGGGTGTGTTAAACGTTGCCGATCGATAGGGTACGACATGCCCGCTGCCGAAATTTTCCTGCCATACGGAGCGTTCCTGGGGGCGGTTCAAAAGTTGGCCGGGCGAAAGCTGCGAAAACTTGTCGCGGACGTTGTCAAGCGTTGAACGGCTGGGTTCCGGTTCCGGGAACTGTTCGTATTGTGGCGTTGCCGTCGGCGTCGTTGTTTGCCCGCCCAGCGAACCGATACGCGGAATGATCGGCGATTTCACAAAGCGTCGCCACCAGTTCGGGTTCGACGGGTCGATGTTTTCCACAAGCGTCCCGTGATAGTCGGTTTGAATCCCCGCTTTGTCCCCCGTTTGACCGTTGGCCGGTGGCATGGGCGACAAAACGATGCATTGGAACGTTCGCTGCACGAGCACCTTGTCTTTCGTGCCGATGAACCTGCTGTCAGTTTTTTGGTGCAAGGTCAAAACGACGTCGAAAACCCCTTCTTCCTGCGGCAGGATAAACGAAACCGGAATCATGGGGCTATTGGCGGGTATTTCGTCTTCGATAACCGGACATTCCGTTTCGAAAACGCGGTCATGGGAACGACTGCGGAACAATGACACGTTCAAAAACAGTTTTTTTTCTTTCGCAAAACTCAAAAATCTCGGCAGAACCTCGAATTGCATTGGCTCGCCCGGCTGAAAAACGGTTGTTTCCCGTGCCATGCGAATCGACAGTTCGTCGCCGGGCACACGTTCCATGCGGATGCGGTTTCCCGACTCGTCGATGTCTTGTTGCACCGGGCCTTTGAGCAATTCGGCGATGGGCAGAGTTGTCGCAAATTCGGCTTTTTTGTCCCTGTCAACCAAAGAGAACTGCAATTGGGCGTTCGGGCTGCATTCGAGCGTAACGCGAACCCCGGAAAACGATTTGGCCGAACGCGAACGGATCCCCAAACCGTTGCCTTCGAGCCAAATCGACCCGGGAACGTCAGGTTCGGTGCCAAGCAAGGTCAGTTGCCGCATCTGGCCGTCAGATAAACGCATGGCGCCGTGCCAGACCCGTGATTCGCCACCACCCCAGGAAATCGTGACCCGGCAATAACCGTGCGAAAAATCAGACGTTGCGTTCTGTTCGACCGGTTCAGAAAAAGACGGCGGAAACACCGACTGGATTGCTGACGGAACGGATTGCTGTTGAACGTGTTGCGAAAAAACGGGGGGTTGCTGACTTTGAGCGCACAATAACCCTGCCATGATCGTCAGAGCAATCAGGCTTGCCAAAAGAACAATCCCGCTCGCGGGACTTACCCGCAACGGGTGCTGATCCGGACGTCCGTGTCCGTACATGGCATCCTTACCACAATCAAATGTCTATCCAAACCTCCTGTTTTAACTATACAGCAGTCCCGAGATGACTGAATGTACGCCAATACAACAGTATCCGTCCGTGTCATCGAACGAAATGTCAAACATTGTGCATTATGCCATAAACCGGAACAAAATACCAGATCAATTTTTTCAAAAAACGAATGGGAAAATCCACGATGCAGCACAATTTCGCGGGTTTTTATTGACGTCTTGCCTCTTTCGTGGCAATTTGGCCTCGCTTTTTCAGTCTCACAAATAAAAAAATACCGCGTCAGGCACACAACCTGACACGGCGAATCCCTCTGAGGTCCAATTTTTGGTTCCTGCAAGTCACGCAATATCTACGTGAACACTTCAATCGGAGCCGCGAGAGTTTTCGAGCGGAATGACCGCTCCGTGACCGTCGCGGCTCT
>WRMR01000559.1 GCA_009776995.1 Planctomycetaceae bacterium
TTTCGTTTGACGGATCCGGTTTTGCCGCAAATCTGGCTTCACTCAGGAACGACCGACTCTCAGGGAAAAGTAAAATTGATAACCGATGGGAATTATCCGGGGATTCCCGCCGGCAAATACACTGTGACGATAGAAGCATTTGAGACAGAGTGGAAATCCGGTGCCGCTCCACCTCCTGGTTCTCCCCCCGGAGGGCAAGTTGTTCACCGTTATCAACTTGTCGAGGATGACTACCTTGATCACGCGAAAACCCCTCTCAAGGATATTGAAGTCAAGGCGGGAACGAAGGAGCTTACCTTGAGTGCAGGAAAAGAACAACACATCTACAACCCCATTCGACGGGGGATATAGCGGTAGCAACCGTGAATCGCCGGGCATCCCGGTAATTCCTCCGTTTTCGGTAACTCTTCTGTCGTTCGATGGCTGGCGGCTGCTTTGCCTCTGCGTTTTTCTCTCAACAGGTCTTGACAGGTCTCCGCAAAAGTGCTATTCTACAAGCACACGCTGCTGAAACAGCACTTCCGGTGTTTGTTCCTTTTTTGAAAACGGAGAGTAGGATGGGCAAAAAAACACGCAAAAACAGCATTCCTCTGGCACAATTGGCCGCGCGGGAACGGCAAATCGTCGAGGCGGTCTATCGGCTTGGCGAGGCGGGGGTCGGTGAGGTGCTGGCGGCCATCGACAATCCGCCGACGTACAGCGCGGTCCGGGCCATGATGACCACCCTCGTGCAAAAGGGGGTACTCAAATATCGACGCGAAAAAACGAAGTACCTTTACAGTCCGGTGGTCGGGGTCGATACGGCACAGCGGTCGGTCATGCGAAACCTGCTCGACAACTTTTTCGCGGGCAATCCGGCGAAGGCGGTTGCGGCATTGCTGGATGTTGCGTCGGAGAAGCTGACCGACGATGACTGTTCCGAAATCCGCAAACTCATCGACAACGCCCGAAAGGAGGGCCGCTGACATGTTGACATTCCTCATCAAACTGCTGTTCGGTTCGACCATCCTGCTGTTGGCTGCGCTGATTTTGAGCGTCGCGTTCCAAAGAGCTTCGGCAACGTTTCGTCACCGGATTTGGGCCGGAGCGTTCGTCGGACTGTTGATCCTGCCGATGCTTTCGCCGCTCTTGCCAAGCTGGGCTTTTCGAGTGCGGAATGCAGAATTCAGAATGCAGTTGCAAGCGCAAAGTGCAGAGCGCAAAGAGCAAAGTGAGAGTATTCGCTTGAAACCCGTCTTGCCGGAAGTTGTGGCTACTCCGCCGCACGAGTTTTCTGAAGCTCATGCCCCACACATACCGCAAGAATCCCCCGCAATGCAGGTTGTACCCAAGCCGCAACTGCTCTCCACATCGTTTCTTGTGCCCGGCATTGTGATTTACAGCACGGTTGCGGCGGTTTTGTTGCTGAAACTCATCCTTGCGATGCGCGGCGTGACCCGGATGTTGCGCCGTCTTGAGCCGGTGAGTGACATGTATCTCACGTCGATGTGCCGACGGTTGAATATCCGCCGCTCCGTGCGGCTGATGAAAAGCGAACGCGCCGCTGTGCCGTTGACCTGCGGGATGATTCGCCCGGTCATTGTTTTGCCGGAAACCTGTGGTCGATGGTCGGACGAGCAGCGTCGCGCGGTTCTCGCGCACGAGTTGGCCCACGTCGCACGCCATGACGTGTTCTGGCAGATTTTCTCACAGGCGATGTGCGCACTTTACTGGTTTCATCCGCTCGCTTGGCTGGCGGCACACCGGATTCGCGTCGAGCGGGAACTCGCCTGTGACGATGCGGTGCTACTTGGTGGCGAAAAAGCGTCGGTCTATGCCGATGTGCTTTTGGAACTGGCGTCGGGTTTGCGCGACGGCCGGCAACGCCTGTTCGGTTGCACGGTGGCCATGACCCGGCGTCACACGATCAAATCGCGCATCAAAACCGTATTGAACCCGGCCATCTGCCGCAAACAGCCCGGCCGCGTTGCAACAATGCTGACGCTCATCGTCGCGGTGTTTGCCATCGCGTTCGCGGCTGTGATTTCGCCGTTCCCCAAAGCCGTCAGGCAAGCCAAAGCGGAACCGACGCCCGAAGGCCAAATCGCGATCCCGGCGGATGCACCAAAACTTGTGACCCTCAAGGGGCAGGTCCTGATGCCTGATGGTTCTCCGGCGGCACCGAGCAAGGTTTGGTTTACGGCCATCGGTTTGCGAATTAATTCTCCGGACCCGAACCTTGCGGCTTTGGGTTTTGAGTCCGAACCTTCCTACCGCACGTTTTCCCACGGAACCATCTCAAGCACCAATCCCGAAGGACGTTTTTCCATTGACGTTCCGCCCGGCGGCAATGCCGTCATTTACGCCGATTCGCCCACCATGAATCCCCCGTTGGTTTCCGAGCCGGTCACGTTCCTGTTGCAGGAAAATCCGCCGGATGTCACGATTCAACTGCGTGAAGGCATTCCGCTGCGCGGCCGGGTTGTCTATGGCGATGATACCCCCGTTCAGAAAAGAACGATCACTGCCCGGCGGCAGTTGCCTTTACTGGTCGGTCAGGAGGTATTGGACATGGAAGCGGTCAAAGCAGAACCTGTTCAGGAATTTCTCACAAGGCTGGAAGGCATCCAAAAGAAATTTTTTCAGGAATTTCAAGCCAAGACCGATGAAAACGGCGAATATGGCATGACTCTTGTTCCGGGCGAGTACGTCGTGCGGGAGTTTGATACCGAAGACGCCCAATATTCTCAGACCATCATCGTCACTGAAGAAAGCGGGGAACTGACGGTGAACCTGCGATTGCCCGCGCCGATTCGCGGCAGGATCACGTTGCCGGACGGCTCCGTGCCG
>WRMR01000560.1 GCA_009776995.1 Planctomycetaceae bacterium
GGCGGCTTCGACGAGTTGGACGAATTCTTCCTGGCGGCGGCAAGCTCGTTTTCGAGCTGGAGGATACGTGCTTTGAGCGTCACGATCTCCTCCCAAGCCGATTGGAGTAAAGTTTCGAGTTTAACAATTCCGTTTGTCTTTGGCATCCATGCAACAAATTGTACATCTGAAGAAAGGCGACAACACCAGTTTGTCAATTTTCACCACTGAACAACGTGAACGGGTACAATTTTTCAAACACCGGTCGAACGTCTTGTGTGACTTCGTGCCAGGTTTTGGTGAATTTTGTACCGGTGCTTCCATCAAAATAGCGAGGTTCAAGTATCGGATGGTTTTCGTGAAACACAGCATTGAGGATTAAGCGAAACACATTGACATTTGTCATTTCTTTCAAGTCGTCCTTGTCCAAGAGTATTCCGTTTGGCAAATGGATCGCAATCAGATTATTGTAATATTGCAAGACCAGTTTTTCCGATACCTCAAATGGGGACGAAAAACTGTCGTTCAGGCGGGATGCGTGATCGGACATAAGGACAATGACCGGCTCCCGCTTCGATTGGGAAAGAATGGAATCAAACACGTTTAACAGTTCTTTGTTGATAAACTGAACCTGCTCGAGGTACATTTCATTATGCTCTTTGGCCGACAGTCGGTTTTTGGAATAATAGAACCGTTGTTTTGTCCCGTCAGCTTTGAAGCAGTATGGCTCCAGCGGTGCGATAAGGTGAACGCAGGCAAAAAAAGGTTGGGAACCATATTTCTCCGGCATGTTTTTCAGAAGCTCCAGCGAATTGAGGATTTCTCTGCGATTTGCCGCCTGATGAATGTTGTAACATAAAACAACACTCAAGAGACTCATATCGTAAAACAAGGAAAAAAACTCTCCGTTATTTTTCGAGGAAACAATAAACTCTGGTGGAGTTTTCGCTGTGACAGGAATCCTCAGATAGCCATTCATCACTTGCACAAAACGATAACCTCAACCTCGGGGACGCAAATCATCCATCATCCTGTTATCAAAAATATGAGCGATGCCAATCTGCTTGAGGCGATACTCGCCACTGGTTTGCAGTTCGATGGGTGTCATGAACTGATCGAGATAGTCCATATTGACGATGGAAGGAATGGAAAATTTTGTTGCAAGATAGTTGGATGAACTGCATGAGACGACTCGGAATCCTCGTTTTTCCAGTTCCGACAGAAAAGGGGTGTTGTCGTAACGATGTTGCTTCTCCATGGCGTATTTGCCCGAATACCCGTCACAAATAACAAGGTAGATGTCCGGTTGTTCTCTGGCGGCGACCGGCTGTCCTGTCTTGGGATCATGCAAGAAATCGCTTGGGCGGTTACGAATACGGTAAGGTATTGCACCTCTACCAGGCTCAACTCGATATTCCGGAACGGCTTGGCATCGATTGGTTCAAAGGCCCGCACGAAGTTCACGCCGTGAAATCGTTGGAATTTCTCGACAGGTTTTTGAAGCAGCAGGGACTTGTTCAAAAATAACTGATCTGAAAATGTTAACAGCACACGGATAACACAGATCGAACGGAGATGCACGGATTCCTCTGTGAAAAACCCGTTTCATCGGTGTTATCCGTGTGAAATAACGATTGACGTTCGATTCCGATTCGGATAAGTGATTTTCGGGTGAGTCCTTACTTTCCGAAGTTTGTCAGCGGCAGAAGTTGCGAGAGGATCAGGATGATGACAAAACCGCTGCAACCAACGATGATGTGCAGAACAGTGACCGATTTGAGTGTGTCGGTCTCGCTCAGACCGCCCATGCGACTGGTCAGCCAGAAGCCGCTGTCGTTCATCCAGGACGTGACCAGGGAACCGCTGGCGATGACCAGACCGAGATAGGCAAGGTTGAAACCGAGCGTTTCGGACGTCAGTCCCATCGCGCCGATGATCGACGAGGCGGTGAGCATGGCCGTCGTGCTTGATCCGAGTGAAAGTTTCAAAACCGAAGCGACGCAAAATGCGGCCACCAGCACGGATACTCCGGCGACGCCCGACTCGCTTTGGAACATTGCTTCAATTGTGCCGCCGATTCCGGCTTCTTTCAACATGGTGCCGAACGCGCCGCCTGCCGCCGTAATCAGAATGATCAAGCCCGCGTCGAGCAGGGCGGTTTCGATGTCCTTGCGCATTTCGTCCGCCGACGCGATTTTCTGTCGCACACAAACGAACATCGCCGTCGCGGCAGCCAGCATCATGGCGATTTCCTTGCCGCCGACGGTTTTGAGCAGAGTGAGCCAGACGGGCAACACAGCATCCGGGCCGGCGGGTCTGGAGAGCATATTGACGAACGATGCACAGGCGATGAGAAGGACCGGCAGCGTTACCGGGAGCATGGCCCAGCCGAGTGAGGGAAGTTGTTTTTCCCGCTGTTCAAGCTGTTGTTGCTCGCCCGTTGACGGATTTTCGGGATCGTCCCCGGTTTCATTGGCGGGAAAATGAATTTTCGGGTTCGGCATGTACCAGTCGATCAAATACGATCCGGCAAGGCCGAAGGGAAAGATCAGCACCCCGACAAACAGGCCGATCAGCATCATTTGTCCGAGGTCGATGCCAAGGTTTCCCGCAATGGCCAACGGGCCGGGCGTCGGTGGAACCATCGTATGTGTGATCATCGCTCCGGCGCAAATGGCCATGAGGCAGAGGATGTAGTTTTTGCGCACCCGACGGTAAAAGGAACGTGCCAGCGGAATGAGCAGGAAAAAGACTGTGTCGTAAAACACGGGAATCGACAGCACGAAGCCGCTCCCGCAAAGCGCAACCGGGAAACGTTTTTCGCCCAGTACGCGGCA
>WRMR01000561.1 GCA_009776995.1 Planctomycetaceae bacterium
GTTAGGGAGGTGTTAAAAATGTCAAAATATCTTGATCCTTACACAGATTTTGGTTTCAAAAAAATCTTCGGCGAAGAGGCGAATAAAGACCTTCTCATCGATTTTCTCAATTCGTTCCTGCCGGAGAAGCACCAGATCGAAACGCTGGCGTTTCGCAACACCGAGCAACTGGGGCCGATTCCATTTGACCGCAAGGCGTTTTTCGACATTTACTGCGAAGCGAAAAACGGTGAAAAGTTTATCGTCGAGATGCAGAAGGCGAAGCAAAATTATTTCAAAGACCGTGCGATCTTTTACGTGACCTTCCCCATCCGCGACCAGTCGGAAAAAGGGACGGAATGGCAATTCGAGCTCAAGGCGGTTTATTATGTCGGGGTTCTTGATTTTGAGTACGATGAAAATGAGGAACGCCGGAAGTTTTTGCGTGATGTGACGCTCAAGGATCAGGACGGTGATTTGTTTTACGACAAGCTGCATTTCATCTTCCTGCAAATGCCGTTGTTTATGAAGACAGAGTCGGAACTTGTGACCCGGCAGGACAAGTGGAATTTCTTTCTGAAAAACCTGGTCAGTCTGGATCACATCCCCGCGATTTTGCACGAGCCGGTGTTTCAACGGGCGTTTGAGACGGCGGAAATCGCCCGGATGTCGAACCGGGAGTATCTTCAGTACGAAGCGAATTTGAAAATCCACCGCGACGAATACGCCGTCATGGAAACGGCAAAATTACAAGCCCATGCCGAAGGTCGTGCCGAGGGAAAGATTGCCATCGCTCTTGAAATGAAGAAAGACGGTGTCGATCCGAGAGTCATTGCCAAATATACCGGTCTCTCGCCGGAAGAAATTGATCGACTGGACAGAGCCACCAGGCATCAGATAAGTGATCAAGCCACTCAATGGATAGTACGGTCACACAGTAATTGCCGAAACCACCTTCGTTAGAGTATTATTATGATTGAGAGCAAATGATGTTACACTTCAGCAACGTGTTTCAGTTGTGCCGATGGATACCGGTGTTGATACTGCTCATGCAGGGATATGTGTTTGCGCAATCAACGGCCAGACCGCCGGTTCCTTTGAGCCAGGCAACACAGCGGCAGGAGACGCCGCAACCGGCACCGGAAACTCAACCGTCACCACAACCCGCGCCGCCATCGGCCGCCACCCATCCCAACGAACCGGAAACAACAACCACCATGAAAGACAATGAGAGCAAGCAACCCGTGCAAATCGGTCCGAACGTTCCTGGAATCACCGCCCGAACGGAGTATCCCGGGGGCATTACGGTGGCCGTACTGGAAAACGGCTTGACCGTCATCGTGCAGGAAATGCATTCGTCCGAGGTGGTCAGTGTACGATGTTTCGTCAAAAACACGGGCAGTGCAAATGAGGGCAAATGGCTCGGCAGCGGCGTCAGTCATTTGCTTGAACACATTGTCGCAGGCGGCTCGACGACCAAGCGGACGGAAAAGGAAATCGAGAAACTTGTCGATCAAATGGGCGGTGCGACCAATGCTTTTACAAGTAACGATGTGACTTGCTATTTCATCGACACCATCGCGCAATTTACACCGCTTGCCATTGAGTTGGTCGCCGAATCAGTGCAATACGCGGCCTTCGAGCCGTCGGAATTTGACCGGGAACACAAAGTCGTCTTGCAGGAATTGCTCGACGGGGAATCGAATCGCGGGCGCGTCCTCTGGAAAATGCTCAGTGAAACGCTGTACCTCGAACATCCAATGAGGCATCCGGTCATTGGCTATTCCGACGTGCTGGCCAAGCTGACGGTTGGGGACGCGAAGGCTTTTTATCGTGAGCGATATGTGCCAAACAACCAGTTTTTCGTCGTGACGGGCGATGTCAACACTGATCAGGTGCTTGATCTTGTGGCGCGTGCGTTTGCCGGGACACCGCGCGGCGCGGACACGTATCTCGCGTTCGGTGAGGAAGGATTGCAGGTTTCACCGCGTGAAGCAACCCGCGAAATGGACGGCCAAACGTTCGACCTGGTGTTCGCGTGGCCAACGGTCAAAATTTCCGACCCCGATATGTACCCGCTTGATGTGGCGGCCTGTATTTTGACGCAGGGCGAAAGCTCTCGCATGGTGCGACGCCTGAAATACGAAGAGCAACTCATCCTCGGGATTGCCGCGTCGAATTACACTCCGACTGGAGTGAGTGGCATGTTCCGGCTGTTTGCGGCGGTGTTGCCTGATCGTTTCGACGCGGCACAACGTGAAATGCTCAACGATGTCTATCGCCTGCGGGAAGAACTCGTTTCGGAAACGGAACTCGACAAGGCGAAAAAACAGAAAGAGGCCGAACTTGTGTTTGGCCGCCAGACACCGCAAGACCTCGCCATGTCCGTCGGCATGAACTTCATCGCAACAGGCGACCCGCTCTTTGACGAAAAATATGTCGAGGGTATCCGGCAAGTCACTGCGGAGGATGTGCGCAATGCCGTCCGAAAATACCTGACGCCGCAACGGCAGAACCGCATAGTTATCGCACCGCCGGGCATGGCCCCGAAAGCCGCTGGTGAAACAACCGGTCGCGAAACGGAACCTATTGAGCTGGTCAAGCTGCGCAACGGCATTCGTGTCCTGGTCAAGCGGCAGGCGAATTTGCCGATGGTCACCGTGTCGGCCATTACGCTTGGCGGAACGCTTGTCGAAACGCCGGACACATCGGGACGCGGTTCGCTCGTCGCGGCGATGCTCGACAAGGGCAACAAACGCATGTCCGCCGAACAAATTGCGGAGTATTTCGATTCCATCGGCGGCGAAATCTCGTTTGTCGGAG
>WRMR01000562.1 GCA_009776995.1 Planctomycetaceae bacterium
TCATTGTGATATATGTCGCAGGTCGGCTCAACAATTCAAGATCATCAGGCAAAATAGGTGCCCCAAACATGACAACAACGAGAACAGCATCACTTTCAAAAGTATAAATCGAGCGCAAAGGCGTAATTTCGACACTTTTCTGCTCCATGGCCGGGACATCGACGGGTTCGGCACCCATGAGGCGGTAGGGCTGGCCGTCGATGCGGATCATGGCGTGCAACGGGTGCGGTTTGCCGGTCCAGTGAACGGTCTCGGCGTCGGTCAGCTTGTCAGCCGGCGACCAGATGCTGAAATACGGGTCATGCACCACCAGCGGCACCGCCGGAGCGCGAAACGTACCCGCCGGCTCCGTGACCTGCGCCATGGTGATGGCCGGCAGTATGAAAACAAGGGTGGTGAAAATGAGGTGTTTCATGGGAAGGTCCTTTAAGTTTGGTGTAAAAACAAAAGCCGGAATAACCGGACACCAGCACAATACCAAAAACCATCGCCAACCGCAAGCCGCGGTGGCCATAAATTCCATACATCACGCAACGCATCGAATCATTCCAGCCCGGGAATGTCGAGTAGCTCGCCTTGGGCGGCCTTGCGCAGTTTTGCCAGAGCATGGGCTTCGATTTGTCGCACACGTTCCTTCGTGACGCCGATTTCGTTTCCGACCTGGCGAAGCGTTTGAGGTTGCTGCCCGTGTCCCAACCCGAAACGATTGACGATAATGTGTTGCTCGCGGCCATCGAGTTCCCGCAGGAAACGGTCCACCTGGTCTTCACGTTCGCGTTGGCTTCTTTCCTCCAATGTCACATCCGCCCTTTCATCGACGGTCAACTCGAAAATGTTGGAATCGGCCGATAAGAAACGTTCGTGATAATGTTGTTCGTCGGGAATCGCCCTCGCAAAATTCCGCGTGACGGCCCATGTCGCATACGTGCTGAAACGATTCCCACGGGTGTAGTCGAACCTGTCCACGGCCTGGATCAGGGAGAGATTGCCGTCACTGATCAACTCAAACAGGCTGGTCATCGGATTGACGTGCCGCTTGGCGATGGAGACGACCAGCCGCAGGTTTGCCGAAACGATTTCGTTTTTTGTCTCGACAGCACTGTTGTAAAACCGCTCAATGTGTTCCATC
This sequence comes from Planctomycetaceae bacterium, assembly GCA_009776995.1. GTDB lineage: Bacteria > Planctomycetota > Planctomycetia > Pirellulales > Thermoguttaceae > WRMR01. The sequence goes on from WRMR01000562.1 coordinate 1,130, forward strand.
GTGTGCGCATTGGGGCGATTGGGGTTCAGCGAGTCCCGCAACACGGCGGCCTTGTATTTCAGGTAGTTCATTTTGCGAAACAGGTGCAATTCCTGTTCCGGCGTCAACAACGGCCGGTCATACAACCGCGCCAGGTAGGGCGGCAATCCCTCCGGGGAACGCGGAGGATGACGTTTTGCGGCGGCGTCCGTGTCATCTGCCGAAACCGCCGCAGGCATCGGACCGCAGACGTGTTGTTCTTCGTTGCCGCTGTGGATCATGTCAAATTCCGGACTGTCGATATACATGATCGGCAGTCGTCGGATTCCGGCCGCACGCATCTGCCCGACAATCCGGTAAATGCTCCCAACGGTTCGATTGTATCTGACGGCAAGTGAAGACACCGTTGTACCGTGACAGTAGGCACGAAAAATCATCTGCTTTGTTTCTTCGCGGAGCGGTTCGCCCCGCCGGACGAACAGAGGGATGTCCGCATTGTTCTCATCGAACGACTTGAGTGTGCGGCGAATCGTTTCCGCGCTGCGTCCGCCGGATTGAGTGAGTTGACGCGCCACTTCGACCGGCGTGTAACCCAGTGAGGCCAGTTCGCGGCCTTTTTTGATGAACTGCTGTTTCTCGGTTTCCGTCAACCGGCTGAATTGGCCGCTCCGTTCGATATGCTTCTGATTGTGCCTGACAAACCAATCGACGGAACTGTCAAGAAACCCGATACGCCGTTTTCCGTCGAAGAGGAATTTCCGGCCGCAAAGCCTGGTTTTCCGCCAGCGCGCAATCGTTTTCGACGCGACATTGAACCGCCGGCACAACTCGTCAATCGTCCAAACCTTCTCCGGTGCCGACTCCCGGGGAATGGCGACGGAATCGGAAAGGTTTTCAAGCAGCAACAGGAGATCGGAACGGACATCGGCCGCTTCCATCAGGACATCTTCATAAATGTCCGATTGGTACTCTGTAATTCGCAAACAAACGTACTTGTAGGAATAATCAATGTCATCCCGGATTTCGCGCAACAGTTCTTCTGCGCGGTCCATTTGTGCCATTTTTTTGTCTTTGGGGGCGTAATAAACCAGCTGATGACACAATTCTTTCATCACTGCATTTTTGTAATCCCTGAACATCATTCCCTCCTCTCAGCCGTTCGGCTTTGAGTGTTTCCATTCCAATCCCGGCACGATGGGAGCATCATGCCCCTGTTACCTTTTGGTACGTGTGACGGTCGAAAAAGTTCTCAATCATTCTATGTTACTGACATCATAAAACCATGTAAAAAATTCAGTATGTTTGAGTGGGCTGGAATTATGTTTATTGTCATTGATGAGTTTTGCAGTAAAGTCAAATTGCCCCGAATGGGGCAAGGATTGCCAAAGCTATTTTTGAACAAGCCCCAACTTTTATGATAATAACAATTTTTGAAAATTCAAGCGATTTTCCCATTCGACCGCCCTGTCAGGTGCGGGAGTTCCGGGGCTTGCGATTTTCAGCTTTTTGATGTACCATATTAAAGTATCTTGCAGAGAGGTGCGGGAAGGTATGGGCGTGACCACCCGGCAACGACAGTTGATGAAACCGGTTTTTTGGCAACAGGAATAAAATCATGGGCTGGATTCAAACATTGGTGATGGCAGTTGTTCAGGGGATTGCCGAATTTCTCCCGATCAGCTCATCAGGACAC
>WRMR01000563.1 GCA_009776995.1 Planctomycetaceae bacterium
GCCCCCCCCGAAGGGGGGCAAAGCGGAGCCGAAACAAAATCCAAAAACACGAACCGCAACCGTGGGATCGACAAGGGGAAATTGCTAAAAGTTTCCCCCCCCCCCCCATTTTAACATTTTTGTTTTTCATACGTTCCTCTTTTCTAATCAATCGGGTGCTTGGAAACTTAAAACCAATCAGGTTGACATGGACGGAAATTCATCTTGACTGCCGAATGTCAGTCACACGAAACAGACACATCATTCGCAAAGACAGCACTGCCTTGACACGTTACAGCAGTCTATTCTGTGTACTAGCGAATTATATCTGTCTATACAAGCATTGTCAATACACAATTCCACAAAATATTCATTTTCCTGAAAAAGGTTGTCTCTCAAACACGGCTGTGCGGTGTCGGATTCATTAAGACATGGCGTAACTTATTGTATTGTTAAGGCTTAGAGGTATTTCCCGTGCTGTGAGAGATGACGCAAAAAATTTTGTGATTGAGAAAATGAAACAACAAAAACGGAGGAATCGAAGCACTGAAACATCGTGCCCCCCTATCGTCCGCAAGGCGAACTTGACGAACACAAACAATCCATTGAACAGAAATTTCGCGAGCGTCCGCCGCTTCATCAAGGAAGTTTGTGAACGCATTTTCCAATGGAGTGGCATCCCTGCGAAAGCCAACCTCGCCGCGCAGGAGGAATTTCGCAAAAAAAACACACGCAGCATGTCATTTCGGCCTTTGGCCTTCGTTTCGACTGTTGCCACACTCCGTCACATGTTCCTGGAAACTTTGTTCGATAGGATCCGGAGAAAAGCTTATCCCACACAAATATTTTCTTGTTTTACCGGCATTTTTTCACTGCATAAGGTGTTTTCTTTAGAAAAATGAGGTATATATAAGGTTGTTTCAATAGGAGCCGCGATGGTCATGCTGTGACCGTCCGGCATTTGCGCGTCACAGAGTGGCGCGGCTCACTCCAAACATCAAGTTCCCATGATCAATAACGACCTGATTATCATCGGCGGCGGGCCGGGTGGTTACGTTGCGGCGGTCCAAGCGGCGCGGCTTGGCCTGACGGTCACGCTGATTGAAGAACGCGAACTCGGCGGCGTGTGTCTCAACCGGGGCTGCATCCCGACCAAAACGCTGGTCGATACGGCAAAATCAATTGATACCGTCAACGCGGGCAAACGTCGCGGCATCGTGTCCACCGGTTCCGTCGGGATTGACCTGAAAACCGCCGTGCAGTTCAAGCAACGGGTGGTCAAGCGGCTTGGCATGGGGATCGAGGCTCTGTTGCGCGATTCCGGCGTCAGCATCGTCAAGGGAACGGCAACTGTCCGGCCTGATTTGACGGTCGAAATTTCCAACGGCGAAACGTTACGGGCAAAAAAGATGATTTTAGCGACCGGGACGGTGCCGTTGCGACTGCCGATCCCCGGTTCAGACGATCCCCGTGTGCTGACCAGCGATGAAATTCTGGAACTGGAAACCGTGCCCGATTCGCTGGCCATTCTCGGCTGCGGGGTCATTGGCGTTGAGATTTCCCGCATTTTCAATATTTTCGGGGCAAGGGTGCATGTCATTGAGGCTCTCGAACGCATCTGCCCGTTCCTTGACGCCGATATTACAGAGGCGTTGACCCAATCGATGACCGCCCGCAAGATCAAGGTTTCGACCAGTGCCAGACTGGAACGCATCGAACCCCGCGACGACAACCTTGTGTTGCACCTCGCCGACGGTTCAACCCTTGACGCGTCGCTCTTGTTGCTGGCGGTCGGCCGCGCGGTGGATGATCGGGCATTCGCGACGCTTGACCTCCAACGAAACAGGCAGTATCTCGCGGTCGATGCCAACATGCAAACCTCGCACCCCGACGTGTATGCGGTCGGTGACGTCAACGGCCTTTGCACCTTGGCTCACGCGGCGTATCGCATGGGCGAAATCGCCGCGTCCCACGCCGCCCGAACGCTCTCGGGCGATCCTTCGATTCCCATCCCGGAGTTTTGCACCGAACTCGTGCCCGGCGGCATTTTCAGCGAACCGGAAATCGGGAGCATCGGCCTGACCGAAACCCAGGCGGTCGAACGTTTCGGCGAAATACGCATCGGACGGTTTCCCATGGTGGCCAACGGTCGCGCCGTGCTTTCGGGACACACCGACGGTTTTATCAAGGTCATTGCCGATGCGAAAACGGACAAAATCGCCGGAATGCAGATGATCGGGCAATTCGCGTCGGAATTGATCAACGAAGCGGCAACGGTCATCGCCAACGGCCTGACTGTTGCCCAGTGGGGACACGTCATTCACGCACACCCGTCGGTCGCCGAAGCCCTGCCCGAAGCCGCCCTTGACTGCTTCGGCCGCTCGCTGCATTTACCGCAGAAGAAATCGCAAAAAAACACTCCAGAGTGAATTTTTTCAGCAAAGGTTTGGATTGAAATACCTACAGACATCACCCCCATGAAACAAACCCTCCTGCTTGTCCAACCGGAAAATCCGGAAATCCACCGCTTTCGCTGTCGGCAGTTCAATAACTTCACGCAGATCACCATGCCGTACTTGGCTGCGTTCATCGATGAGTCCCGCTACGAAATCACGCTGGTGGACGAGTATCACCAAAAAATCCCTTTTCACCGTTCCTTTGATCTTGTGGCCGTCACCGTCAACACGCCCAATGCCCGTCATTGTTATGGCATGAGCAGGGCATTTCGCGAGAAAAAGGGAGCAAGGTGGTTTTCGGCGGACCACATGTGACCCTGCTCCCGAAAGAAGCCCGTGCGCATTGCGACCACCTGCT
>WRMR01000564.1 GCA_009776995.1 Planctomycetaceae bacterium
TTTCGCATGCTCGGCTCGATGTTTTCCATAGCGGAGCCGAATATTGTATTAAACACCGCGGTCGCGGAGGTATTGCGGCAGTTTGCCGATGGCCTGGAAAAGTCGGATAATTTCAAGAATGATCTGGCAATCCTTATCAAAAAAACCTTCCACGCGCATAAGCGAATCATCTTCAACGGCAACAATTACTCCGGCGATTGGCTGGCCGAGGCCCGGCGGCGCGGCCTGTCAAATTTGAAGACCACCGTTGACGCGCTTCCCCGGCTTATTTCCCGGGAGAGCGTTGAATTGTTTACAACGCACCATGTTTTTACCGCGTCGGAGATTCATTCACGCTATGAGATTCTCATGGAAAGTTACTGCAAGACGCTCCATATTGAGGCTCTCACCATGGCGGATATGGTCAAGGACGCGATTATCCCGGCCTGCATCGACTACCAAAATGATCTGGCAAAGCTGTTGAAGCGGAAAAAAAACTGCGGCGACTTTGATGTTTCGCTGGAATCGCATTTACTTGACCGCATTGCGAACCTGTCCGCCGGCCTGTTGAAAAAGCTGACGGTTCTGGAAAACGTGCTTGTGGAATCGAAGGGCGAACGGAAAATTTTCACGCAGGCAAGCTTTTACCGCGATAAGGTTTTCACCGCCATGTCGGAACTGCGGCTCATCGTGGACGAACTGGAAACACTGGTCGCCAGGAAGTATTGGCCGCTCCCGACGTATGCGGAATTGCTTTACAGCGTCGTATAGGATTCGCGCAGAAATCACGTGAACATTTCATCAGAGCCGCAAGAGTCATCGAGTGGAAAGACCGCTCCGTCACCGTCGCGGCTCTGATGGATCGAACAACTTGCTTTTTCGTGAGTCCTGACTCCGCCAGGGAAGCCGCAGTTCGATGAGTTCCCGCCAGTTGGGTTCCTGTTGTGGAAGGGTGCTGAAGTGCATTAAAACAGCGGGAATCATTGCAAGCAAATCGCGCTGTGTGGCAAGGACTGCGGTCACGCCTGCTTCACGAAAAAGTGAATCCAGGACGTTGGATTCGTCCACGGGGCGTTCCGGCAATTCAAGGCAGACGACGGCCATGCGCAACCGGGGCATGGACCGTCGGAAACGCGGGAATTGTCCGAGCAGCTCGCGGAAATCGGCCACGGCCACTTCCGCAAAAACGAATGAAGCCGGATGGTTTTCGATGACCGCATGGAGTTCGTCGGCGGATGCGACGATCATCGCCTGGTCGGCAAGCAGGGCGGCGTCGATTTGTCCGCGCGATGGGGCGCATCGCACCTGATTCAGGAAAAAACGACGCCATGGGCGGGTGCGTCCCCACACCACAAGTCGGCCCGAGGTGGCGGGCAGTTGCGGCATTCTCTGTGGCAAAAGGTGATCCTGCATGGCACGTTCTGTTAATGCTTTTTCCTTTTCTGCTGCTTCAACTCGCGCATCATGCTGTTGATGGCCAGCGCGTAATGATACACCGCCTTGCCAAAATCCTCGGTGTTCCCGGCTGTGGCGGCAAGGTGTTCATGGTGGTCAATATCCGCCCAGTGAATGTTCCATTGTTCGTCTTGAGCCGCGTCACGAAGTTGCTGCATCGTCGTTGCCAGCTTGCTGACAAAGACAGGCTCCGGCGTGGCGTCAACGCGAATATACGGACCATTGCCGTAATGCCGCAGGGCATGATCCTCATCTTCCCGATCATCGCCGGTGACGGTTCGCCCGGCAAGAAAAAAGAATCCGCCACCGAACAGCAGCGTGATGATCGCCGAAACCATGGTCGGCCACGAACCGGACTTGTCCGTGAGTAGCGAATAACCGCTCAACAGTAGCCCAAGAATCGCGAAACCGAGGCAAATCCAGGCCAGCAGAGAAAACGTTTTTCCGGAAATCGCCTTGTCGATGGGGATGTTGGCATTCGCCCCCGAAACGTCGAGTGGGACGGTGACCTGGGCGGCAACGACCGTGATATTATCAGGTCCGCCGCGCAGATTGGCCAGATTAATGAGCGTTTCGGTCGCGTAATCCGGCGGCAACACAAGGAGAATCTGCCCGATTTCGTCGTCTTCGACCTGGCCGCTTAACCCGTCGCTGCAAAGCAGGAAGTAGTCTCCTGACCGCACAGGAAACGGGCCTTCAAGGTCAACAATGAGGTGGTCACTTGGCCCCAGTGAACGGGTGATTACGTTTTTCGGGATGTAACTTGGGATTTTGTCGCGGGGTATCTTTCCCGACGCGCGAATTTCCCACACCAGGCTGTGATCGAAGGTCATCTGCTCGAATACGCGGTCGCGCAAACGATAGACACGGCTGTCGCCGACATGGGCCATCACCGCCCCGAAGGGGGAAAGTACCAAGGCGTCGGCGGTGGTTCCCATATCACGAAAGGCTTCGTCGCGTTCCGACTGGTTGCGTATCTGCTTGTGGGCGTCATAAACGGAATTGCGCAACGCTTCGGCAATGTCGTCACCGGCTTGTTTGGCGTAACTGAGTGAGATCGTGTCCACGGCAATTTTGCTGGCCAGTTCACCCGCCGCATGTGCCCCCATGCCATCAGCCACGATCAAAAGATGTCCGCGTTTGTGAAACTGATGCAATGTCGTCGCCATCACCACGGCATGGGCATCCTGGTTGTTCGCGCGGCGCAGACCGACATCGCTGCGAGATGAAACGCGAACACTTGTTTTCCAACTGTTTCCGTCGTGACTCATACCCATCTTTTTTCGATTATCGCACAAATTTTAACAAATACTGTGTCCGATTACTTCCAATTATAGCAAATTGTGCTGTTCAAAACA
>WRMR01000565.1 GCA_009776995.1 Planctomycetaceae bacterium
TGAACCATTCAACAAACAAGGGCATCATTACCTGCATATTGTTTACACCAAGGCAAGAGACGATGAGGCAATAACCAAGGCAAAAAAAATTGTCGGCAAGCCCGAATTTGCTTACGTGGAGCAGGTTTTCCCGGAAATTGATTTTTCGGTGTTCGGGATCGGCGTTGGGAATATTTCAGAACTGATTTTGGGAGTATCGGCGTAATGGTTTTCAAAAGAGTTTCACCGGGCGATAAAAAACGCAAGGGGTTCCCGGCGGCGGTTTACAATGGATTGATCGACATTCTTAACACCGGCGATGTCGGAATGAGCGATGCCCTGATCAACACCGCCTCCTTTGAGGGAAAAACCGTTTTGATCGAAAACACAACGGACGAGGATGTTCCCGCATTTTCAGTCCTTTCGATTGACGGCTTCCTGTTTGATGAAGACGGCGGCGATTTGGGAGGGTTGGAGGAACCGGGAATCGACGAAATCCTTTCTAACGGCCTTTGTTTCAAAGGGATCTCGCCAACCGTTGGAAAACCGGTTGCGGTTGTGATTGAAGACATTGCCACCGGAAATGTCGGCAAAGCGGTGGTCAGCGGTCCCGCTGTGGTATCGCTAGATATGAAAAGCCGCAATCATCCATTTGCGGAAATTGTCGAAGGTGAATCCGCACACCTGCAAAGCAGCGAGTCGGGCACCATCCGAATTCTCGGCGTCAAAAAAGAGCCGGGAATCAAAACGGCGGCAGTCCTGCTGGGAGGCGGGAAAACCGAGGCAAGCGATCCGACCATTGTTTATTGCTATCCTGATCCGTTTGATTGCGACCCGGAAAAAGGACGGAAACTACCGGCCTATAGTCTGGTTGAGATTATGCCTTATGGGATTTGGATGGGACATGATAATGTCTTGAAGGCCGCACACGGCCCGCGTCGTTTTATATGTGTCACGCCTCGCCTACCAGCCTCCGGCGGCCCCCCGGATAGCGATGATCTCTATTCTTTTTTCGGACTGAATCAAGAAACAATTGATGAAAAGGAATGGACCGAAGACGAACTGAAAACAATGGCAGCAAATTTTCGATTACATGATCATTTCTACAAGCCGCGATATGGCGTTACATTGGAACACGCAAAGCCTGACGAATTAGTGCCTGTACGGGATATTTCAAATTTTAACGAAAACGATTACTACGATCCGCCTGTTTTGGTCAGGGCGTATGCCGAACATGAAATGTATTTTCACGATCCCCCTCTTGCCATGATGCGGGAAGGGTTGCGTTGTTTGCCGTTGCGCATACCAGCTACAAACGGCAGTCGATGCACCCACTCCGGTGCAATGATTATAACGACTACAGACCAGTATCGAGGCAAAGGGTTGCCATGCGAGATTGTCGATCCTCAACCCGACAGCGACCATTATCCTCCCAACGAAATCATTGTACACTTGGGTCATCAGTATACAATCGCCGCCCATCATGTTTATACGTTTCCTGTTGTCCATCAACAGAACATCACCAGCTTCATGCGATGTGCCGCCGTAAGTGAAGGCTTTCCGGACACCATCGCGAAAATCTTTCCCCGCGTCCCTGATAGCAACGGCTATAAAATGCCGGTGGTGCCAACATGTTATAAAAACTATCAGCCGATTTTTGCAACATTACCGGTAACAGCAGGCGGTTCCGATAGCAATAGCATTGTGTCTCACGGACGAAAACAACCGCTGCCGTCAGCATGGTTGTATCCAAAATGTTCACTGGAACACGGATGGCACATTGATATGCAGGATAGCGATGAACTGATCGATGCCTGTACATACATGAATACATGGCCGATCAACGACGCTCACGGCGAGGAACATTGCCACAAGATCGGTTTTCAAGTGGCTGAACACAGGCATCGGGGCTCGGGTTCGGATAACGCCGTAGTATTGTTTGCCGTTAATTACGATGACGAATGCGATAATGAAGAATGCACGGGCTGTTGGAAAAAAACGTTGGTACAGTGGTAGCTTTTTACAAAACACTCAGGTCGCCGCCGCCGTCCGGCATCACTTTTTCCGCCTCTTCTTTTTAAGGTGTCGCAGGAACTTCTGTGTATGACTAACAGCCGATTCGATGTTCCAAAGCTCATCCTCGATCCGTTCCAGGTCGCCGCCGGAAAGATCATCGAAGCCGGGTTCGGATTCGGCGTAATCTCTGTCTTCGCTTCGTGCCGACCGAACCACAATCGACGCAAGCTCGATCATGTCATCAACCACTGCGGAATCGTACTTCGAAAGAATCCGGTCCGCCGCGGAATAATCGGCATAACGCATCGTCTTGACGCTAATCAATGAACGTAGTCTTTGCATAAAAATTCAGGGGCAAGGGGGTGTCAAAGGGTGTCAGCGGCGTTTCTCATCTCTCCAAGTCGGAGGACACCTCGCCTGTCTCGCCCGATTAAACTGCTCTTTGGGAACGCCGATTTTTTCCAGCCACTCGCGAATTTTTTTATTGACAAGATTCGCCGGTAGTTTTGCCGAATCATCTTTGAGAGAACGAATCCAGTCGTCTTTCATGCGGCGGCTCATGCGGTTTTGACCGAGAACCGCATGGCCTTCGACCACCATGCCCACCTCTTGCAACGTCCACGGTTTCAGTTGCGTCGCATTCAAGTAAATTTCCGTCACCCAGTGCATCGTGTTTCTTTCCGTTCAAGCCGCCAGCCCTTCGCAAGGAGTGGCTTTTAGATGTCATGTTTGTAGCCCCTGAGACAAGCCCCTCCCTTGTTTTTGAGCAGTTTCGCGACGAGAGC
>WRMR01000566.1 GCA_009776995.1 Planctomycetaceae bacterium
CCGATCACTTTGCGTCTTTGCCCTCGTCTGACCCGGTTCCGTCGAATTCACAGGGACTTGGTGCTATAACGGCTTGGCAATTTTATTTAACGCCGTACAGCGCCGAAAAATTGGTCAATCCACAAGGTATTGTAAGGATTTTCTTAAATGAAGCCAACTTGGAATTCTTGGAGTCGCAACTTCGGCAACACCAAATTGTCGAAGAATCTCTCCAATTTATCTTGACGTGGCGGCGAGAAAGGGGAAACATTGATGATCCGCTCGATCTTTTGGATGCCGAAATTACGGTCGGAGCAGAGACTTGCGCGAGTCCCTTTTCGTGCAACGAACCGGCAAAGTACGAGCGGTTTCTGCGGCTTTTGGATGAAGCAACCACGGATCCCGCTATTGTGGTACGCGGCAGGATTAACGTGAATGAGGCTCCTCGTCTGGTGCTCGAAGCGGTTCCCGAATTGACCCCGGAGTTGGTAACGGCAATTTTGGAACGCCGGGAAAGCAATTCCGAAAAACATCGGCATGCCGTTTGGCTGCTTGCGGAGCAAATTGTGGACTTGACGACAATGAAAACATTGTTGCGTCGGCTCACGACGGGCGGCGATGTCTACCGGATTCAGGTTGTCGGCTTTTTTGAACACGATCCGATGTTTTACCGCGCTGAGGCGGTTTTAGACGCAACGGTCAAGCCTCCCAAAATGATATTTTACAAGGATTTAACCCCGCTTGGTTTTCCAGAATGACGGCAACATATTGGGAATGAAACTCTTGGACGAAGCAAAAACGGGCAATTTTTGGGTTTGACCCATTTTCGATAAATCGCTAAACTACCGGCGGAGTTGTACTCTGTTACATTCAGAATTCGTGCGCATTTTTTTGATTGTTTTGTTCACCTTTTTCGGATCGGTTGCCAATGCGCAATCCTTGAGTCTGCCGCTGCCGCCCAAGGAAGAAATATGGATACAACCGTCCGAGTCTACTGGTAGAGGCAAACCGCTACTTACCTCTTGGGGAGCCGACGTCACTCCCGACAATGTTCATCCTGAATACCCAAGACCAACGCTCTTCCGCTCCGATTATCACATACTCAACGGCTACTGGTCATGGAAAGACATTAGCGAAAAAGAGTTTACCCGAAGGATTCTCGTTCCCTTTCCCGTCGAATCGATGCTTTCGGGAATCGCTCAACGCACAGAACGGTGTGTCTATCGCCGAACGTTCACCATCCCGCATGATTGGCCCGGCGAAAGCCACATTTTACTGCACTTTGGAGCGGTCGACTGGGAAGCAACCGTATTCATCAATGGACAGCAAGTCGGCAGCCATCGGGGGGGATATGATCCTTTTTCCTTTGATATTACTCCTTTCATTCACCGTAATGAGCCGAACGAAATCGTGGTGAGCGTTTTTGATCCCTCGCAACGGGGAGAACAGCCGCGCGGCAAACAGTCCGCGAATCCCTCGAATATCTGGTACACCGCTTCGTCCGGTATTTGGCAAACCGTCTGGTTGGAGCCGGTTCCGCAATATCATATTACATCACTTCAAATCCATGCAGATTACGACACTGGACAGGTTACAATTTTGCCGACGGTCAATGCCATTCACAAGGATTTGACCATCGTGGCAGAGGCGTTCGATGGTGAAAAAACCGTTGCACAAGCCTTCGGAGGCTGTGATGGTCCGCTTCTGATGCGGTTTAATCGAACCGACATTAAACCGTGGTCGCCCGATTCCCCTCACCTGTACCAACTCCGGATCCAGTTACTCAGAAAAGAATCTCAAATTGACAAAGTGGGAAGTTATTTTGCGTTCCGAAAAATTGAAACAGTGAGAGACCAAAACGGTTATCCGGTCGTTTACCTGAACGGAAAGCGTCTATTTCTGATGGGGGTCATTGATCAAGGATACTGGCCTGATGGACTTTATACTGCCCCCTCAGACGGAGCACAGCGAATGGATATTCAGGTCGCCAAAACGATGGGATTTAATGTTATCCGAAAGTACCAAAAAATTGAGCCGGAACGCTGGTATTTTTGGTGTGACCGGCTAGGAATGCTCGTTTGGCAGGACATGCCGGGGGGGGAAAACAAGCATCCCGCCGCAAAGCAGCAGTTTCAGACGGAATTGCAGCGGATGATCCAGTCTCGGTCGCATCATCCCTCTATCGTGACGTGGACAATTTTTAATGAAGGTATGGGGCAACACAACGTTGCCGAATACGTTGATTTGGTACGCAGTCTTGATTCAACCCGGCTTGTCAATGCAACAAGCGGATGGATGGACAACGAATTGGGAGACTTCAATATCGCCCACAAATTTCCGGGTCCGGCAATGCCGAAGAAAGATACGGAACGGGCGGCGGTCGTTGGTTTGTTCGGCGGTTTGACATTGATCCCGCCGCCGGAGTATCTTTGGTCACAGGACCCCTGGGGGCATCAACATGTTTCGGACTCAGACAGTTTCGTTGAACGTTTTGGACAGATGCACAAGACGTTACAGCGGCTCATTCGGACTCAGGGACTTGCCGGAGCGTTTTTTCACCAGTTGACAGACATCGAATCGGAGTGTAACGGTCTGATGCCCTATGACCGCAGCAGTTTGAAAGTGCATGAAGCCTCTTTGGAACAAATCAATAGTGAAACGATCAGAATGGGAAGCGAATAGACCTTTTCCCATGTTCCCTAACCTGTCATTCCTGCGCAGGCGTGAACAGGGACGACAGACCTGATCGCTGTTTCTTCTGGGCTCCTGCCTACGAAGGAATGATGATTAAG
>WRMR01000567.1 GCA_009776995.1 Planctomycetaceae bacterium
TGGCGTCGATGCGCCGGACTTTGAGCGGTTTGACGCCCCGGAAGTTGCAGGCAATGTCTCCCCACCGGAAATCGCAACGCTCGACGCAAGCGTCATTGGTGCCGAGTACCTGCTTGCCGACACCGGCAGTGCGGTGGTTGCTTCGGCGTCCGCGTTCGACCGGATGTTGTGTTACCTGCCGCCGGTTTGTTGCGTTGTGGCCACAGGGCAAATGTTGCGCGAACACCTGCCCGCTGCGTGGCCGGAGATTTGCCAACGTATCAAGGGCAAACCAACCGATAGCCCCGACCTTGACCAAAGCGTCCCGATACAAGATCACGGCGAATTTCTCATCGTCACAGGCCCCAGTCGGACGGCGGATATCGAAAAAATTCTCGTCATGGGCGTCCACGGCCCCAAACGCCTGATCGTTTTTGTCTTGGAGGAGGGGTAAGGGACGGGACTCCAATGGAAACTCGTCCCTCGCGTCCCTCGTCCCTATCCCCTGTCAAAGGAATCGTTCCCCATGTTTCTCCCCAAAGGTTATCGATTTGCCGGTGTGTATTCGGGCGTCAAAGCAGACCCGGAAAAGCTGGATTTGTCGTTGCTCGTGTCGGATCATCCGGCTGTAGCGGCGGGCGTTTACACAACAAATCGAATGTGCGGGGCGACTGTCCATGTTGACCGACCCCGGACGCCGGGATCGGACTTTCGTGTCGTCGTCATGAATTCGGGCTGTGCCAACGATTGCACGGGAGATCGCGGGATACGTGACGCGGAGGAAATGATCCGAACGGCCGCCGCCACGATTGGGGCAAGACCGGAACAGGGCTTGGTCATGTCAACCGGTGTGATTGGCGAGTTCCTGCAAATGGATAAAATCCGGACAGGCATCGTCAAGGCAAATGAATGGCTTGCCGGTGACGAAGCGGCCTTCGAACAAGCCGCACGCGGCATGATGACGACCGATACGCATCCGAAAATGTCATCGCGGCAATTGACACTGGCCAACGGCAAGGTCGTTTCCATCGCTGGCATGTGCAAGGGTGCGGCCATGATCGGGCCGAATATGGCCACTATGCTGGCACTCGTTTTCACGGACGCCATGCTTGAGGTCAAACAGGCACAAACGTTGCTCAAAGCGACCGTTGATGAAACGTTTAACTGCATCATCGTCGAAGGACACACCAGTCCGAGCGACACGGTGTTGCTGTTGGCCAACGGAGCGTCGTGTCCCGAACCATTGACCGGCACCGACTATGACGCCTTTGCGGCGGCGTTTGGCGAAGTGTGCCTCGATCTGGCCAAAGCGATTCCCAACGACGGCGAGGGCGTCTCGCACTTCGTGACGATTGACGTGACCGGCTGCAAAGACCGTGAGGCGGCGAAAATTATTGCGGACACCATCGCCCGGGACGCGTTGGTCAAAGCAGCCATCGCCGGAGCCGACCCGAATTGGGGACGCATCGTTTCCGCAGCCGGATATAGCGGAATTGGGTTTGACGTCACGAAAGTCGGTTTGTCGCTTAACGGTTTCGAGTTGTTCCGCGACGGGACGCCGCAACCGTTTGACGCCGACGTTGTTTCCGCGTCAATGCGGGATCATCGTGATGTATCCATCGTCATCTCGTTCGGTGACGGCGACGCAAACATCCGCTACTGGACGACCGATCTGACCGAAGAATACGTGCGGCTCAATGCGGATTATCACACATGATTCAGTTTCGGGGACGTGTTGGGTGAGTTGACGTTTGAACTCCTGACCGATCATTTCGATTTCCGATTCGATTTGATCCACTCATGGGTGTCGAACGTCGTGCCAACGTGACACTGAAACGTCCCGGTCGTTGCGAATTTCGCGTCCTCTCCGAGAAAAATCAATGGACGAGCACCCGCAAGCCGATTTTGCGATTGTTGTATTTTGCACCGGCGATGCTGATGCGAAATTGCCGGATTTGGTTCGAACGGGTGTGCGTAACGGAGAACGGTCGCCGCCAATAAACCCGCGACGACTCCATCAGCTTCCGCGATCTGCTCCTGAGACTTGACAAATCCCTCGAAATCGACCTCGCAAAACCTGACCGGACAAGGTAACGCAACCACCATCAAAATAATGAGTTAAATCAAATCAATCAAATGCAATGTCCGGTGATACGAACTACTGATGATCGTTGATAGACAAAAATTGATTGATCGTTTCGATCCGGATGATCTTCACCTTCACGAGTTTTTTGGTTGCTTTGAAGGCTGTATTCCAACTCGTGAAGCAAAAACCGCACTCTTGTCGGTCCGATTTCATACCCTTGTCGATTGAGTTCATTGGCAAGCCGACGCCGAAACTTCAGCACCCAACACACAGTCTGCACAACCGTTGTGGCGATGTCAACCTTTTCACTGTTTTGTTTTTCGTGATGCTCATCGGCAAGCAGGTGCGCCGGAATCTCCGCATACAAACAAATGGTACGCTCTCCATATTCAGTTCGCGGCGTAGCGGACGTTTCGGCCATGATGCACATCCTTGTGTAAGGCTTGAACAAGGTGAATCATGGCATTTTTTGGCTCCCATGTCACGGCCAATGGACCGAACTTGTGTAATTCTACTGTATTAACTGCTCATAACCATTTATATTTTAACAACTTACAATTGCGAAATCAGCGATAATAACAATTTTCGATGGCTTGTTTGGTTCTGTTGAGCCAACAAGTGGAGCGGAAGCAATGGTATTCATTTTGATCACACACCTTCAATCGTTCTTTCAACAACAAGTTGCTGATGCACTGGCGAACTTGT
>WRMR01000568.1 GCA_009776995.1 Planctomycetaceae bacterium
GCGCATTGGGAATTGGGATATTCGCCATTGTCCTCGGTTTTACGCCGGTCATGCCGGAAAACATTGCCCGCAATATGGGCACAATGAATTCAAACAGTTATGTTTATGGGGCGGCTGGCTTGCTGTTGGTCGGCTTGTTTGCAGGGCTTTACGACGTGCCGTTGTCCGCCTACCTTCAAAAGGAAAGTCCCAGGGAAAAACGCGGACGAATCATTGCCGCGTACAACTTTTTCTCGTTCAGTTTCATGCTCGCATTCAGCGGCTTGAATTATGCGCTGGCTTATTTTTTCGGTTTGTTTGACGCGACCCGGGCTGCGGCCAGTCTTTGGATATGGCTGTCCGTCGGCATCATGGTGCTGATCGGGTTCGTCATCATGTCACGGGCATTGTTGTTCCATGCGATTGTGTTTCTCGTGCGATTCGTTTTCCGCTACTTTTACCGCGTCGAGGTGCGCGGCGAGGAAAATATCCCGCGCGAGGGCGGCGTACTCATGGTCGCCAACCACGTTTCGTTCCTCGACGGCCCGATCATTTACGTTTTCAGTTCGCGCCCCGTCCGCTTTTTCGCGCACAACGATTTCATTGTCGGACGGTTCCTGAACTACCTTGCCCGAAAAACACGCACGTTGCGCACCGTACCCGGCAAGAAATCGGTCGTGGACGCCATCAAGCTGGCCCGCAAGTCACTTGCCGACGGCGATATTGTCTGCATCTTTCCCGAAGGCGGCCTGACACGCACCGGCCAAATCCGCGAATTTGAGCCGGGTTATACATCGTTTCTCAAAGGCAACGAAGACGTACCGATCATTCCGGTGTTCATCGGCGGACTGTTCGGCAGCATCACGAGCTACGCCGACCGGAAACGTAAAATTTTCAGTTGGCCCAGACCGTTGCGGTATCGCGTGCTGATTGAATACGGCAAACCCGTCCCGGCCAACACGCCGACGCATGAACTGAAGCACATCATCGACGAAATGGCCGCCAAAGCCGCCATGCGCGAACAGGGACACATGTTCATTCCGCCGCGCCAGATGCTTCGCGCGTATAAAAAACGGCTGTTCAAAAATTACGAGCAGTATGCCGATTCGACGGGTGCCAAAGCATCGACACGCGAGTTTTTCCTCAAGACACTGGTGGCACGGCGGCTCCTGCGACGCGAAGTGCTGGGCAAGGACGAAAAAAACGTCGCCGTATTGACCCCGCCATCGGTCGGCGGCGTGATGATCAACGCAGCACTGGCACTCGACTGTCGCACGACGATCAACCTGAACTACACGTTCACCTCGGAATTGCTGAACTACTGCCTCAAACAAGGCGAAGTCAAACACGTTTTGACCAGCCGCAAGGTGCTCGAAAAACTGAAATTCAACCTGGACGCGGAAATCGTCTGCATTGAAGACGTTGTCAAAAAGGTGACACTCCGGGACAAGATCGCGGCGGCATTGCAGGCATTTGTCATTCCGGTCTGGTTGCTCGAACGCATGTTCGGTCTTCACAAAGTCAGGGCTGACGACACACTGACGATCATTTACACAAGCGGCTCGACCGGCAAACCCAAGGGGGCCATGCTCAGTCACCGCGCCATTTCGCAACAGAGCGACCAATTTTACAGCATCTACAAACTGTGTTCCGACGATTGTTTGCTGGGCGTATTGCCGTTTTTCCATGCCTTTGGTTACACGATTGAAATTTGGGTGACGATGCTTCTTGGAGCCGGCGGGGTTTATCATTATACGCCGCTCGAACCAAAAACCATCGGTGAACTCAGTCGCAAACACGCCTGCAACCTGTTCATCACGACGGCGACCTTTGCGCGAACGTATCTGCGAAAATGTCCGCGCGAGTGTTTCGAAAAACTTGACACGGTCATCTTCGGTGCGGAAAAAATGCCGGTTGATTTGGCTGAATCCTGGCAGGAAAAATACGGCATCCGGCCCGTCGAGGGTTATGGAACGACGGAACTTTCGCCCGTTGTGGGTGTGAACATCTCCCAGGCACGCATGTTTGACGATTATCAGCCGGGTTACCGCGAAGGTTCCATCGGGCGACCGTTGCCCTACCTGGCCGCGAAGATCGTTGACCCGGAAACCTGGCAGGAACTCCCGCCCGACACGCCCGGAATGCTCATCTTCAAAGGCGCGACCGTCATGAGCGGCTACTACAAGGAACCGGAACTGACGGCCAAAGCCATGCGCGACGGCTGGTACATCACAGGCGACGTTGCCAAACTCGACAAGGACGGCTTCATTTTCATCACTGGCCGCGAAAGCCGCATTTCCAAAATCGGCGGTGAAATGGTGCCGCATATCATGATCGAGGAAACCCTCCTGAAGCTGCTGGCGCAATACGAATCGGAAAGCCAAGATGACAATGAAGGCAAACTCCCGATTGCTGTTTCAGCCTTGCCCGACGAGAAAAAAGGCGAACGCATCATCGTCCTCTACACGGAACTGCCGATCGAGCCGGACGTGCTGTGCCGCGAGATGCTCACGACCGGTTGTCCGAACATCTGGGTCCCCTCACCGCTGAATTTTTTCAAAGTGGACGAAATCCCGGTCCTGGCCACCGGCAAACTCGACCTGGGAAAACTCCGCGAAATGGTCAAAGCCATCAGTGGGAATGTAAGCTAGTGCTGTGTCCAGCCTAAAAGTTGAAGTTGACTAAAAATATAATCATTCGTTATCGAAGTGAAATTTCGGGTACACGGAGTCCAATTTGATTCGAGCGTCGTGGGTGGTGAATTGCCAGTGGAC
>WRMR01000569.1 GCA_009776995.1 Planctomycetaceae bacterium
CAACTCACATGGGCTGGGCGTCGTTGCCATCGACACCAAAGCGAGCAAGGCTGTCAACCACATTATGATCCCGCGGAACACAACGTTACCGTTCTCGCTATCGCAAACCTTCCAGACGAACAAGCCGAATCAGACACGGATCAGTGTGCAGGTTCTCGAAGGCGACGCGCCCGATCCGATTGCGTGTTCGCTGCTCGGAAAATGCCGCATTACCGGATTGCCGGAGCAGTTGCCGAAAGGATCGCCTGTCGAAGTGACCTATTCTTTCGACAAATCAGGCCGTATCTCCGTTTCCGCCCGCGAAAAAACGACCGACAAGGAAGCGAAAATCGACATCGACCGCACAGGTGCCCTGACCGAACAACAGGTCGAAGCCTTCGTCCAACTGGCTTCCGAGTATGTTGTGGAATAGGAGGTAAGGCGGTATAATACGGTTTTTGACTGAGAAATTCCGTGTTGCCGAAAGACGGGTTGCCGATGTGACGCTCGGAGATCGGTCAATGAGGACTCATTCCAAAATCGGCTGTTCGATCAATCAGAGCCGCGACGGTAACGGAGCGGTTATTTTGCTTGATGACTCTCGCGGCTCTGACTTGATATGTTCACGTTGTTTTTGCGCGACACCGTACCTTGTTGTGGCATGAGGTTTATTCCATGGTTCTTGACGTTTACAAAGACTGGCTCGGCATTGAGGAAGTCCAAAGGCCGCTCAATCATTACCAGCTTCTCAAGCTCAAGCCGTTTGAAGACAACACACTGTTCATTCGCAAACAGTACCGGCAGTTCAACGCCCACGTTAAAAAATACGCGACCGGCGAGTTCATCGACCAGTCGCAGGCACTGCTCAATGAGCTTGCCCAGGCGATGCTCTGTCTGACCGACGCGGAACGCAAAGCGGAATACGATGCTTCGCTGGGACGGGTTGGCGAGAGTACCTACAAGCAGAAATCGTTTGAGGACATTCTTGTTTCCGGAAAAATCTGTACGCCGGAGCAGGTCAAAAAAGCCGTTGCCTACGCCGATGCGGTCGGATTGGACGTCTATCAGGCGGCATTGCAACACAAGCTGGCACCGCCGGAAACGATCATGCTGGCCTACGCCGAATCAATCGGGTTGCCGTTTATCAGCCTTGAAGATATTGGTGTTGACGCGGAATTTGCTCCGCAGATTCCGCCGCTCATGGCCCGGCAGCACTCCTTTGTACCGGTTATGGTCGCAGACGGCAAACTGTTGCTCGCCTCACCCGCGCCGGTCAACCCGGATGTCGAGCAAGAATTGCGCATGCTGTTCGACATGCCGATCCGGTCGGTGATTTGCGTCCCGAACCAGGTCAACGAGGCCATTGCAAAATATTACCCGAAAGACGCCAAACAGTTCGTCGCACGCGATGGCGCGGAATCGACGGCCATGTCCGCCGCCGAGGCACTCGAACAGGCGGCACTTGAACGCAAAGCCAGTCGTGCGGGCAGGAAAAAGGAAAAAGAAAAAGAACAAAAGGCGTCACAGGAACCTGCCGCCCCGCTCTCCGAAGAAGCCGCAAAACAGCGATTGCAATCGGCCATCGTGGCGTCCAATCTCACCATCATGGCCACCATGGGTGCGGCCTATTTCAAAACCGGCCTGGCCACCGGCACAAGTATCGGAGTGTCCGTGACCATCGGCATCCTGCTTGGAGCCGCCGTGGGCGGTGCCACTTACATGTTCCTGTCACGCCGATAAACCAGGGCAGCCACGCCGTGAAATGAGCCAATCATGCAAGAAGTATTAAAGAACCTGTCGGAACGTTTTTTGCAGGGCGATTTGTCGCCAGGTGGTTTTTTGCAGCAATTGTCGCCGTTTCTCCACCAAGGTGATGCACGAGGTCAAATTGCTCATCTCGGCGAGGCGCAACTGGATTTGGAACGCGGACGGCGTTGCGGCTTTCCCGAAGTGGTGTTCGCCGAAGGGAAAAGCATCGAGTCGCTCGAAAAAATTTTCAACTCGCAGACCGCGCACGGCATCAACGTACTGGCCACCCGCATGAGTGCCGAGAAAGGCGAATACCTGCTCGGCAAGTTTCCAGCCGGGCGTTACAACCCGGTCGGGCGAACGTTTCGCATTCCGCCGGGTTGCGGTGAACCGCCGCGCGTCGGCAAAGTGGCAGTCATCACCGCCGGCACGAGTGACATGCCCGTTGCGGAAGAAGCCCGTGAAACCGCCGATTGGACCGGGGCCGAAACGATTCTCATCCAGGACATCGGCGTGGCCGGTCCGCATCGATTGCAGGCCAACCGCCCCTTGTTTGAGGATGCCGACGCGATTGTCGTTTGCGCCGGCATGGAAGGGGCACTGCCAAGCGTGGTGGGCGGTTACGTTTCGTGTCCCGTCGTGGCCGTGCCGACCAGCGTTGGATACGGCGCGAGTTTCGGCGGACTGGCCGCTCTGCTCGGAATGCTCAACAGTTGCGCTTCAAATGTCACCGTGGTCAACATCGACGCCGGCTTCAAAGGCGGTTACGTTGCCGGGCTGATTGCCAGGAATTGCCATCGGGGAATCAAACAACCACCGGAATGAAACGAAATCGCAACGACGGGATGCGTGACGAAAAAAAACACGCGAATCCCGTCATTACGCTGAGCCATCGGGCGATGCCGTTTTCATTGTCAAATGTTCGGTTGGCGTGTTCTTTGTTTACGTTTTCCACGAAAATATTTTGATAACAGATTATGGAGGATTGACAGTGCAGATTAAGAAAGAGTCTAACGAAAAAAC
>WRMR01000570.1 GCA_009776995.1 Planctomycetaceae bacterium
ACTTTTAGATTCAATCGTCGGACTTCGCACAGCCGGGGACACCTGTTCCGACGGCTCCTGGAGCAAGCAGTTTTGACACCCCCTGTTACCGAAGCCGATATTCTCCAAGGATACGCGTGGAACACAGAAAAACAAGGAACATAACAGGTGGAGCAAACCCCATACCCCACTAACGAAATATCGGATTTTTTGACCTTTGTCCACGAATATCGATCTTTTTCCCGCACAAAACGGAAAATCTTCTTTTCCACTACGGTGCATTCTGCATTGGCTGATACGGAAACGATAAATCCCGTTTCACCGCATGCTTTTTTCACGGCATTGCCTGCCAGCGTGATGTGTTGGAGATGTTTTTCTCGTTTTTCTCCGTCGTTTCGAATTTACCGAAGATCATACGTCCTGCACTGGTTTGCAGGACACTCGTTACCGACAGTATCACCCGTCCGCCAACATAAGATTGTCCCCCTTCAACGACAACCATCGTGCCGTCATCCAGATAGCCGATACCCTGCCCCGCCTCTTCCCCCTTTTTGAGCAGATCGACGGTCAATTTTTCCCCCGGCAAAAAGACCGGCTTCAGAGCATTTGCCAAATCGTTAAGGTTTATCACATCGACGTTATGAATCTTGGCGACTTTATTCAGGTTGTAATCGTTTGTGATAAGCCTGCCTTCAAGATGTTTTGCCAACTCGACGAGTTTCAAATCGACCGGAAAACTGCGGAACTCCGGTAAATCCGTTTCGTCAATGCGCAGGTCCACTCTTTTTAATGTTTGAAGCCGGTTCAACACATCCAATCCGCGTCTTCCCCGCATACGCCGGCTCCGGTCAGAACTGTCGGCTATCAACTGTAATTCCTCCACCGCAAAACGGGGCATCACGACTTGATTATCCAATACTAATGTTTCCAGTACATCAGCAATTCGACCGTCGATGAGCACGTTGGTATCCAAAATGAGTGGACGATTCCCTTTGACTTCACGCCGAAATTCAACATACGGAATGATAAACCGGAAATCATCACGTGTCTGTACCAGAAAACTGGTGCAAATATAGCATAGAGATATACCGATAATGAATATCAAATTGAAAAAAAGTTGTTGATCATCAATCCACGTAAGCAACGGCATAGAGGCATACCCGATGGCTGCCGTCAAAAGAATACCGATAAGCAAGCCGAAATAGATAGATGAAATCCATATCACCCGCTTTCGCGGAATCAACATATCGACGGCGACAAGAACGACCGCAAAAACAAAGACAGCGGACAGAGCGACCAAGCCTGTCGTGGGGGAAGGGGTATTATCCATCCCCAGCAGGTACACTCCCACACCGCTCGCAATCGTTATGTAAAAACAACGTAAAATAAAAAGTCCCATAGTTATGTTGTGTTCGTTGCACCGGGCAGGGCTCGGCGGCTAATTTAGTTCACAAACGTTTCTCCTCCGCCTTTGCCCGTGTTGATCGTTACTTCGCCGGCATCTTCCAACTTGCGGATGACATCGACAATTTCCTGCTGCACCCTTTCGACATCCGAGGAACGTTGAGGTCCCAGGTACTCGATTTCTTCCTGCAGCATTTTTCCGGCTCGTTTCGACATGTTTTTGAAAATCTTGGCTTTGAGTTCTTCACTTGCACCTTTGAGTGCCAATGCCCACTGCGTACTCTCCACGTTTTTGAGAACATTGGCAATGTCCGAATCCGCCAGTTTATTGATGTCTTCAAAAACGAACATCAAGCGTCGGATGTCTTCGACCAAGTCTGGGTCATCTTGTGCCAGGTTTTCCATGATGTTTCTTCCGGTGCCCCGGTCAATCACGTTCATGATTTCCGCCACGCTGTCCACACCGCCCGCCCTTTCTAGTTTCTGGTTCATCAAACTCGACATTCTGCTTTCAAGACCTCGTTCAACCTCTTTGATAATTTCCGGGTTCGTCTGCTGCATCGTGGCAATCCGCCGAATCACTGCCAGTTGCCGCTCCGGCGGCAAACCGTTGATAATACCTGCACCCTGAACCGGATTCAAGTGCGTAACAATTAACGCAATCGTTTGCGGATGTTCATCCGTAATGAACGTGAGCAGGTTTTCCGGCTCGATCTTTTGCAAAAAGCCAAACGGTATTGCTTCCAATGAACTTCTCACACCATCAATGATGGCGGTCCCGTCGGCACCCAGGGCGGCTTCCGCCAGTTCTTGGGCAATTCCGAAACCGCCGATGCTGCCGAGGAGTTTAGAGGGATTCGCCTTGGAAAATTCCCGTATGACGTTTTCCTGCTCCTCCGGCGTAACCAATCCGATGCGCGAAATCTCCGTCATCACGACTTCGACCTGTTTGGGATCGAGTCTGATCAGGATTTCCCTTGCCTGGTCTTTCGGAATACTCACCAGAAAGACCGCCGCTTTTCGGATGTTGTTCTGAGCCATGGAAGTAGTTAGTAGTTAGGAGTTAGAAGAGCCGGCAACAATGTCGCCAATGAGAAGTCAGATATGAAGAGTTGGGGGCGAAACATTCTAACTCCCAACTCCTGGCTACTAACTCCTAACTCCTACTTCCTAACGTATTTTGGGTAAAACTCGGCTTACCCCTGCTTGGAGGTAAGCGTTTTTTTCGTCAATTCTGGGAGAATCGACATAAACCGTAAAATCGTTATCGGCAAACTGATGCCGCAATCTTTGGATTGATTCCAAGATTTTTTCCGCACGCGAGTCGTCTGCATCGGCAAAAATTGTACCCGAAAAAGAGTCGCAGCA
>WRMR01000571.1 GCA_009776995.1 Planctomycetaceae bacterium
GGTTGCTGTTTTAAAACTTCACTTTGTTGGCGTTATGCGGTATAGCATAAGAGGTGCGAAGAGGCACTTGACTGCCAGGAAAATGACTGTAAATTATATATTTCAATGCTTTGCGGGAATGGCGGAATTGGCAGACGCGCCAGGTTGAGGGCCTGGTCGGGGTAACCCGGTGGAGGTTCGAGTCCTCTTTCCCGCACTGATTTTTTCTTGTTCGCCAAATTCTTCGCCATCCTGGGATTCTTTGCCTCTTCGCACGTAACACGTTCACAATGACATCTCAAAAAACACTCGTTCTGGGAACCGGCAATCGCAAAAAGGGGCGGGAAATGGCCGAACTTTTTGCGCCGCTTGGATTTGAGATCAAAACACTGGCGGATTTCTCCGAAACGTTGGAGGTGGTCGAAGACGGGGGCAGTTTTGCTGAAAATGCGTACAAAAAAGCCTGCGAGCAAGCCTTGTTTCTCCATTTGCCCGTGCTGGCCGAAGACAGCGGCATTGTCGTTGATGCCCTGAACGGGGCCCCCGGCATTTTTTCCGCACGTTTTTCCGGAAAAAACGCGACCGACGAGTCCAACAACGCGCTATTGCTCGAAAAACTGGCCGGTGTTCCGTGGGAACGCCGCACGGCCCATTACGTTTGCGAGATGGTTTTGTCCGACGCCGAAGGGCGTATTCTGGCCGTCACGAGCGGCTCCTGCGGCGGACGCATCCGCTTCGAACCGGATGGTGCCAACGGTTTCGGCTACGACCCGTTGTTCGAGGTTGTCGAGTATCATCAGACCTTTGGGCAGCTTGCCCCGATTGTTAAACAGGCGATCAGCCACCGTTCCCGCGCTGCCCGAAAAATGCGGCATATCCTGAAAACACTACCGATGTTTCCGAATTTCTGACTGCGGAAACCGGTTTTCTCAGATTGCTGATATGATTCTTGTGCAACCGCTCCGTAACCGTCTCGGCTCTGACTGTTCATTCCGACAATTGTTCCGCTTTGTTGTTTTTCAATTCGGGTTCCCCGTTTTTGCCAAATCCGAATGGCGGCAAGGTCCGCTTGTTGACATCGCCAAGATAGACCTGGTCAAACGGGGTTGCGTCACAACTTCGCCGGAGCAGGAAATAGATCACCGTTGATGAACTCCAAAAATATGCGAACGCAAAACTGTTGAAAAGGATCGTCAAACCGGCGGGATCGTAGCCAATCAAGGTGACGGTTTGATGAAAAACGAACCAGACAATGACGACGCCGATCGTATAAATCACCAGGTTGCTGAGATGGTAAAAGACGAATGGGATTGGCCGCTGATAAATGTAGGAAAATCCGCGACTGATGGCGTCAAAGGCATCGGAACCTTCGGCACTGACGGCGGCAATCATCAACGGCCAGCCGAAAATGAAGCCAATCATCGCCAGCACAGCCGCCAGTGCAAACGGGAACATCAAAACCAGATGAATGAAACCGCCAAGCGAATGCAACAAACCGGGGTTCATTGATCCGCCAATTGTCTGCCAAAGCCATCCGAGCAGCCAGACAGGGAGTAACACAACAAAGGCACCAATCAACGGCAAAATCATCGCTCCGATGTAGGAAAGCCATTTTTTCCGTTGGAAAAAAAGTAATCGCGAAAAACTTTCGCGGCGGTCCTGTGCGAAACGCAGGGCGACAATTCGCGTGATCATCCCGCCGATGCAGGACCAGATCATAAGCACGACAGCAAACCAGATCAGACTCATCAATAGCGAAAGATTGCCTTCCGTAACGACCTCGCGTCCCGTCGCCGAAAGTTGTGCCCAGGGATGCAAAATGTCATGTGGAACGAGCAGATTGGCCTCTTGACCCGATTCCCGCCGGGAAAAGGTCATGGCGTTCGTGTGCCAATGGACCGGGGAGCCTGTGGCAATGATTTCGGAATAACTCGGAAAAACCCGGTCGGTCGTGTCCGTGACAAATTGGATGGGTGTGTCGGCCGCGTCCCCGGTTTGAGAAACATTCCCCCGCTCCGACCCTCTTCCGGTATCTCCAACGAAAAAGCCCGCAAAAAACGAGGTCAAAGCCAGTCCGAAAAAGGCCAAAACAAGGACGCGAAATCCCAATGCGAATTTATACGCTCTTGGGAGAAGCACAACCGGAAAGACGTTCTGCCAGTCAACGCGCCGGATGGTGTTGTCGCCGAGTTCCTGCATGATGATTTGATTTCCTTTGGAATTTACTGAAAAAATTTTGGGTGTCACCTTGGATTTACGTAAACTTGGCAAGTGGGGAGAGAATTGGTCTTGAAAAAAGATTCCATTTTTGGGATTGTAACGTTAGTTTACATAACAAATGACAATCCACAAAAAGGAATCAGCACCATGAAGGCAGACGTCATTATCGATCAGGAAACGCAGAAAGTCAAGCTCATTTTGGATGGGAAGTCAGGAATTGTCGGGCCAAATTTGACCGCCGACGATGCCGAGAGTGTTGTCAAGCTCATTGAACAGGCATCGCAAGAGGCCGGTCGCGAGATGTTCCGGCAATGGTTGATTTCATTTCAATTGACAGTGAGATGATTCATTTCTTGGCGAATCATTGCTCAATACCTCCCGTTCTGCGATCTCAATTCGGTGGTACCAGAGTCTTTCAAAGAATCTGGACAAGGCACCTTCTTGACGCAATGGGACAAACACACTCCCGTTGGACTATCACAACGATAGTCGATCAAATCATCTGGACGAGCGAACAGACAATTACTCCCCCATGCAAGTTCTG
>WRMR01000572.1 GCA_009776995.1 Planctomycetaceae bacterium
TACGGGTGGGCAGCACACAGTCGAACATGTCCACCCCGTGGGCGATGCCGCTGACAATATCCAGAGGCGTGCCGACGCCCATGAGATAGCGCGGCTTGCCGGCAGGCATCGCCGGAATGACAGCATCAATGATCTCGTACATTCGCTCCGGCGGCTCACCGACGCTCAAACCGCCGATGGCGTAACCTGGAAAATCGAGTTCCGCCAACGCTTCGGCACATTCACAACGCAGGTCCGGCTCAAGCCCGCCCTGCACGATGGCAAACTGCATCTGCGTTGCAAGCGTTGCGGCATCGCGGCAGCGTTTCGCCCAGCGGATGGTACGTTGCATTGCCCCGGCAATCGTGTCACGGTCGTTCGGCAACGCGACGAGATGGTCAAGTACCATTGCGATGTCACTGCCGAGCGTTTCCTGAATTTCGATGGCACGTTCCGGCGTCAATTCGATGCGCCGTCCGTCGATGTGCGACTGGAACACCGCCCCCTGTTCGGTGATTTTGCGGGTTTTCGCCAGACTGAACACCTGAAAACCGCCGCTGTCGGTCAAAATCGGACCGTCCCAGCCGCAAAACCTGTGCAATCCGCCGAGTGCCTGAACCACCCGCTCGCCGGGACGCAACGAAAGGTGGTACGTATTGCCGAGGATCATCTGGCTGCCCGTCTCGCGCAACAGTCCGATTTCGACGCCCTTGACCGTGCCAAGCGTTCCGACCGGCATGAACGCCGGCAACTCGACCACACCATGCGCGGTCTGCATCCGGCTTCGCCGGGCATGGGTTTTCGTGTCCTGATGAAGCAATGTGAACATGAGGACTATTGTATCTATTCCGCGAAATCTTCGCAACGGCGCGGCTTATGTTCCACTAACATTCCTGACGGGAGTGCCCATGATACACAGCAGCCGGGGGAACGAAGGTAGGGTGGTCACGCCGTGACCGCCGAAACAGCAACCGGGAACGTCAGTGACCGGTTCAACAGCACCACTCCTGAAAAACCCGTCGCTCACGCTCCGGGCTGCTGTTTTAAAACTTTGCTTTATTGGCGTTGCGCGGCATGCCATTCAAAAATCAGGGTGGTCACGCATTGCACCACGGTCTGGCCCGGTTCAGTTGCGAGCTGAGGATGTCCATGCAAATGTTGACATCGTCCACAATCTGGAAATCGTACATACCGATACAAATGAAATCGGCTCCTCCTTCAAAGGCAAATCGAAATCCGTCGTCCGGGCAAATGGCACCGGCGGCGAGAACCTTGAACGCAATCCACGGCTCAGGCCGATCCGCCATGAATTCGATTGTCTCCCGGGGTTCACGGCAGAAGATATTGTCGTGTTCCGCTTGACCTGGCACGGCGGACCAGTATTGGTGGTGGTGAAATGTTTTCATCCAGTAATCCGGGATAAGTCCTTCAGCAACACAGCCCTGGAGCGTTTCAAGACGATGAGCCGCGATACCGGCAGGAAGACCGTTCTTGCGTACCAGTTCGAGACTCTTGGCAATTTGATCGAATTGCTTTTCCCGAACAAGCCGGTCGGCGACTTCTCCCTGCACAAGACAGGATGACGCACCGAAGTCAATGGATTTCTGCATGTTGCCAAGTAGTTCCGCTTCGGTTTTGCCGCTGCAATTTGTCATAAATTGAATCGTGCCGCCCACCTTTTCCCAGTATTCGTTGATCACGCCGCAGAGACTGGGATTCATCAGAAATGTGTTCATGCCGCAGGATTCGGCAAGTTGAAGCGTTGCGAAGATTTTTTCTTTCGTATGATACGCCAAAACAAGGCTGGACACATAAATCAGGTCGCGTGCATGAGCAAAACCGCTGACCAGATTGCCGCCGGGAAACATGCGGCTCAACGTCATTTTGCCGAGTTTCGCTTTCGGAACCGGTTGTTTCAGTTCCTCAAGTTTCGCCCAATTGGCAGGCAACTGTGACGCCTCATATTGACCGTTCGGCACGCTACGAATTGGTGCGGCACCGTCCTGCCCGGCGAGTGTTGCCGCAAGGACTTCCTCCTCACGGCTGAACATCGTACCGGATGCCGCAACCGCCGCCGCACCGCCAAATAATTGTCCGAGTGTCTTGCGACGTCCAAAATCAGTTGCCACCCGTTCCGGTATCGTGTTGTCCATTGTGCCCCCTGATGAAAAAAACTCGTCCCTCACCCCTAGTCCCACGCCACACACTTTGATTATAATTGTATCGGAAGTCATGGCAAATTGCCACAAGATATTGGCCGAAACGGGAATATTTCAGAAACGGGAAAATGATAATGTCAGGACTCAAACGGGTTGGAATCATCGGATTTGGCATGATCGGCAAGGTTCACGCTTACGGTTACGCAACTTTGCCGTATTATTTGCAACCGTTGCCGTTTCCTGTACGCCTGACGCACATCGCAACGGCGCACGCTGATACCGCCGAACATGCCAAAGCCGTGACTGGAGCAGGTGTTGCGACGACAGATTACCGCGAAATCACGGAAAATCCCGATGTTGATATCGTACATATTTGCACGCCAAACGATCAACACCTTGCCCCGTTGCTTTCGGCGATGCGGTGCAACAAGCATATTTATTGTGACAAGCCGCTCGTGGCGGGAATCGACGAGGCGGAACAGGTGCGTCAGGCAATGGCCGGGTACGGCGGTGTGTCGCAGATGACCTTCCATTTGCGTTTTTTTCCCGCCGTGCAACGGGCAAAACAAATGATAGACGCAGGCAAATTGGG
>WRMR01000573.1 GCA_009776995.1 Planctomycetaceae bacterium
TCATACTGGTTCGGTGTCGCCGAAACGAACACGACCCTGTTGAGTCTGGCTTCCCATTCGTCGAACTTGAGCGGCCGGTTGTCCAATGCGCTCGGCAAACGGAACCCGTGATCGACAAGATTTTTCTTGCGGGCCTGATCACCGGCGAACATCGCGCGGATTTGCGGAATCGTCACATGCGATTCATCGACGAACATCAGAAAATCGTCGGGGAAAAAGCTGAACAGCGTGTCCGGCGGCGAACCGGGTTTGCGGCCGGCAAGTTGGGCACTGTAATTTTCAATGCCGGGGCAATAGCCCATTTCCTGGAGCATTTCCATGTCGTAACGGGTGCGTGCGCTGATGCGCTGGGCTTCGAGAATCATGCCGCGTTCACGGAAAAACTTGATCCGCTCGTGCATCTCCGCTTCGATGCGTTGAATCGCCTCGGCGACACGTTCTTCGGGCATCACGAAATGCTTGGCCGGGTAAACGTAAAACTCGGTGAGCCGCCGGATCGTTTCGCCGGTGAGCGGATTGATGATCGAAAGCTGCTCAATCTCGTCGCCCCAGAACTCGACGCGGACGGCAAACTCTTCATACGGCAGAAAGACCTCGACGCAATCGCCGCGCACGCGAAACTGTCCGCGTTCAAAGGCGACGTCGTTGCGGTCATACTGGATTTCGATGAGCCGCGCGAGCATTTGGTCGCGCTCGATGTTTTTGCCGACCGCGAGGTGCAGCATCATTTTGATGTAATCCTCCGCCGAACCAAGACCGTAAATACACGACACGCTGGCCACGATGATCACGTCGCGGCGCGACACCAGGGCACTCGTTGCCGCGAGACGCAAACGGTCAATCTCCTCGTTGATCGAAGCGTCTTTCTCGATGTAGATGTCCCGCTGCGGAATGTAGGCTTCCGGCTGATAGTAGTCGTAATAACTGACGAAATACGAAACCGCGTTTTGCGGGAAAAACTCGCGGAACTCGGAATAAAGCTGGGCGGCCAGCGTCTTGTTGTGCGAAAGCACGAGCGTCGGCCGCTGCAACTGCTGAATCACATTGGCCATTGTAAACGTCTTGCCCGAACCGGTGACGCCCATGAGCGTCTGATACTTTTTCCCGGCACGGACCCCTTCGAGAAGCTGTGCAATGGCTTGAGGCTGGTCGCCCGCCGGACGAAACGGTGCTTGAAGGTCGAACATGGGGAGTATCGGTTATTCCAGAGTCCAAATTCGGGCGGTTCCGTCATGGCTTGCCGAGGCAATTTTCTTTCCGTCAGGAGAAAAGGCAACAGCCCACATGCCGGCGTCGTACATACCTGCCTCCCCTTTCAGCACGAGAGCGGATGGAGAGTCCGCTTGTGAGCAACCAATCAGCGCAAAGCAAATCAACACGGAGCATAAGAGGCGTTTCATGGGAATGGTCCTGTCAACAGAAAATTGGGGGTACGGAGTTTGGAATTTCATCGCGATGTAACCGCCACAAAACCTCATGCCGCCAGAAAAAACCGGTACTCCGGCCAAACAACATGACTGGCTGGCCAAACAACATTTATACCTTATTTTCCCAAGAAAACAACCTCAGTGCACTCTGCACTCTGAGTAAAGTAAAAGGTACACCCTTGATATTCACCAGCCGGGATGTTCCCTGCGTTTTCGCAAGAAAACGAAACGACGGGATCGCCGAAAAACGTCATCTGTTTTTCGTGATCCCGTCATGTTGACCGACCGCCTCTCACCGTCTATTGCATGGGGGAGCAATATCCCGGAAATTGGCGGTCACGTCGTAACAACTTTCTTTGGCCGGTATCAGAATGTCATCTGATAACCGATGCTGGCGTTCTGGGCGTTCGTCCGTTTCCCGTAGTTCCCGTTGTACTGCACAAAGAACATGCGTGACTTCAGGCGGTTCAGGTAAATCTGGCTTCCCAGCCCCACATTGATAAAGGTTCGGCTCAGGTCGGGCCCCTTGATGTCGAATATCGGATTCGCCGGATCAGGGTCACCATAAATGAACTGGTTGGAGGCTTCCGGAGCGACTTGACCGGCAACCTGGTAGGAATAGGACAGCGAACTCGTCAGTGAGATTCGCTTCCAGCCAAAATCCCCGCGAACCCCGAGACGCCCGAACAGTTGCGACCAGTCCGATGAGGCGTACCGTAACGCAATCGGGGGATAGCCGAGTTCTTCCGCCTCGCTTTGCTTGACAAAGCTGTAATCCAGCGCGGCCAGGGGGCGAATCACGCCCTTGAAGAAACTGTAGGGTCTCGAAACCTGAACACTTGCCGTTGCGGAATTGCCCTTGTACCTTGCGGAAACATCCTCGCCGTCTCCGATGGGAACATTGCGGCTCAAGCGGTAATGCTGGATGCCATAGCTGCCCCAGAGTTTCAGCTCAAAGTCGTTGGCGATTCGCGTATCGTAATGCAGACCGAACAAATAGTCGTCCGCAATCACTCGCGAATAAACCTGCTCCAATTTCGGTTGCGAGTAGCCGAAAATGAACCCGGCAGCCGAGTATTTCGACAAGGCACGGTCATAGCCCGCCATAAACGATACCCGCGTCGTGTGGGCACCCGACGTATTGCCGTCTTCGCTCATGTGCATGTAATCATAGTACGGCGTGACCCAAATGTCCTGTTTGGCCACGTAAGGCGAGAGGATATTCTGCTGGCCGAAATACACGTGGTTGTCGCGTTTCCGCCAGTTAACCCGATCAAACGCGAATCGCCAGGGGGAACGCAAC
>WRMR01000574.1 GCA_009776995.1 Planctomycetaceae bacterium
GGAAGACCACAATACTTACCAAACAGAACGAAAAATCACCGAAGAACAACTCAAAGCCTTGAACAGCACCCGAAATGAAGTTTTGCCAAAATGGAACTAGAAAATCCCGCCGAGAAAGGCCCATAATTGAATAGGTTATTTATTTACGAGTCCTTACTTGTCTCAGCGGTATCATTTCCCCCGGCATGGAATGCAAAGATGCCGTCCGCCAGTGAGTTCGGGATCGCACAGAATACGGGTTGCCATGGTCAGTTCGCCGCAAACGTCACATCGGATACTCTTGTGAATCCGTGCCTTTTCCGGCATTGCAAGTTGTGCCGGTCCGACGGAGAAGATGGTTTCAAAGTCCGCCTGCATGATGCGATCAATCATCTGTCGGCGAATCCGTTCACGACCTTCGGCGTCATCGTGGGTGAGCTGGTTTTGTTCCTCGCGGAGGTCGGACACCAGGTCGCCGCGAGACATCAGCCGGGCATTTTTCCCATCGCTTCGCCGGAAAAAGGAAAACGCGTTCTTGCCGTGGTCGAGAAAGATGAAATTGCCTTTTCCAAACGTGCAACCGGTCAAATACTGAATCGCGTCAACGGCGCACATGTCACTCTCGACCACCGCGACGATCTCTTCGTCCGCCGCGCGACCGAACTCGCGAACCGCCCACTCCCCGGCACGAATGCCAAATGCCAGACCGGGACAAAAATGCCCGTGAAACGCAATCACACCGTCAATGTCCAATGATGTCAACATGGTTCACACTCCTCAATCATCGATTAATCTTTAATTCGCTTTGTTTGAGCCGCTTTGAGAACTTTTGCATTTCTGGGGCTGACAATGTTCTTACCCGTTTTCGCTTCAATTTCTTTTCGGGTATTCCCTGCAATTTCACCGCCCTGTTTTGCTATTTCACGATTCTGAGAAGCGGATTTAGGTTTTTTTTCTTTGGATATTTCTGTCGTGGTCGCTTCTGCCAGCATATTCAATACCAGTTCGAGGTTGGTCATGTTGTCACGCAGACTTTCGGTTTTAAGACCTTTGTATTGTGACGGTTTTCCCCGACCAGGCTTGCGTGATAATATCCGTCAGCACTGCAAATTCCTTCCCTTTTTTCACACCGCGACATTCCCACTCGTCGGTCAATTCCTTGCGTACCTCAATGGATTTCAGGCGTTGATTGATCCAATTTTTGGAATAACCTTTGCGATGATAATACTCCATGAGCCGCTCCAACCCCAATTCGGGATCATCTATTTCTTCCAATCGCTCACGGGCAAGCTGAGAAAGCCATAACTTAAATGGCTCTGCCTTCGGCGAGGGAATGGATTGAATCAACCGAAAGAGGTGCTCCACATCGGCAACGTCGGTGAGACGCATTTTTTCCGTCAGGGGCTTGCATTTTCAAACCGTGACAATTTGTCACGGTTTCATTTCCTGTAGCCGTTCACGGGTCTGAAAAGACAATTTTTGTAACTTACTAAATATCAATCACTTACGACATTCGTTTTTATGTGTTTTTTGCGAAAATATGATGGCTTGAGGTTTTCGTAAGTTGTTTAACATAAAAGAGATATGAAAATCACTCAAAAAAACCCGTGAACGGCTACCATTTCCTTCTTCTTTCAGGCGTTGCTTTAACTTGCGCCAATATGCCGCAGGATCAATGCTTTCGGTCAGCACTTCGATAACATCAATAATCGAAATATACCATTTTTCGGCTTCCGCATCCCACACAGAGCGGACTTTTTTGCTTTCAAACAACTGGATGCTCGTTTCCTTTGACATGTCAAACCTCGATCTGTTTTTCTAATGGTTTGTACGATATTCCGCATGGTTTGCGTCAAGTTCCATAATATACGGAACATTATGTCCTGACAAGTGGATTTCGACGGCGAGGCCGTAAACCTGTTCGATGATGTTCGGTGTCAGGCCGTCGCGTCGCGTGTCACCGAGCAGATGGCCTTCGCGCAGGAGCAAGAACCGGTCGGCATGGCGGATGGCCAAATTGAGATCATGGATACTGAGCAAAGCCATGATGTTCCGCTCGCGCACGATTTCGCGGAGCAATGTGAGGAGTTCGACCTGATTTTTCATGTCGAGCGCACTGGTCGGTTCGTCGAGCAACAGCAGTTTCGGTTCCTGAACCAACGCACGGGCAAGGGCGACTTTTTGTGCTTCGCCGCCGCTGAGCCGGTCAATCGGACGGTTGGCCATCGCGTCCAGTTCAAGCCGATCGAGCATGGTTTCGACCATCGCGTAATCGTTTGTCCCGGCAAACCATGTAAAATACGGCTTGCGGCCCAGCAACACGGCGTCGAACACCGACAGTGACGCGGTTTCGATCCGTTGCGGCACATAAGCGATCAGACTCGCGATGCGTTCGGCGGTCACGCGAGCGAGCGGACGGTTGTCAAGTTGCACACTGCCGTGATGCGGTCGCAAAATGCGGTTGAGGCAACGCAACAGTGTTGACTTGCCCGACCCGTTTGGTCCCAACACGGCAACGATTTCGCCCGGATGAACCTCGAACGAAATGTCCGTCAGAATCGAACGTCGCCCGTAGGAAAACGCGAGGTCATCGACACGCAACATCAGACACCCCGCTTTCCGAGCAACATTCCAAGAAAAACCGGCACACCGATCAATGCGGTGAGAATGGAAACCGGCAGCAGTCGCGGAGCGAAAACCACCCGTGCAAGCGTGTCGGCGGTCAGTAGCAGT
>WRMR01000575.1 GCA_009776995.1 Planctomycetaceae bacterium
GGAAATCGGTTCCGTTTCCGTCATTGCCGACACCTGTGCCGAAGCCGACGCACTCGCAACAGGCTTTTACGTACTCGGCGTCGAACGCGGCATTGCAACGGCAAACGCTCACGGACTCGCGGTCGTCTATCTCATCCGGACCGGTTACACCGACGCCCCTGTCCGCGCCGTCATGTCCGATGCGTATCAACAAAAATATGAAGGAAAACACTGAATCGCACATCAATCCTCTGACAAGGAGAATTTTCATGACACCTCATTCACAACACTCACTGTCAAGACGCAAATTCCTGAAAACCACGACACTTGCCGTTTCACCGCTGGTTTTGTCGGCGACGGTTCTTGGACGTGACGGCGTTGCCCCCGGCAACAGGATCACGCTCGGCGGCATTGGCATCAACTCGCGAGGCGGATACGTGCTGAAACGGATGCTCGCGCAGCCTGACGTCCAGTTTCTCGCGGTTTGCGATATTCGTGCCGACCGCCGCAATGCCGTCAAAGAGCAGGTCGATACGCTTTACGGCAATAACGACTGCTCGACCTATCGTGATTTCCGCGAATTGCTGGAACGAAAAGACATGGACGCCGTGTTGATTGCCACAGGCGATCATTGGCATACCCACGCTGCCATCCATGCGGCAAGAGCGGGAAAAGATGTGTATTGCGAAAAGCCCTGTGCCATCACCATCGACCTTTGCCGCAAACTCGCGGAGACGATGAAGCGTTACGGCACCGTTTTTCAAGGCGGAACGCAACGGCGAAGCCTCGGCAATTTCCGCCTTGCCTCGGATTTGGCACGAAGCGGAAAACTGGGAAAGATTCACACGGTTCACGCGTCCATCTATTATTTGCAGTGCCGGTATGATTGGTATCCCGCCCAGCCGTTGCCCGACCGTGAGGAAATCGACTGGGACCTCTGGCTCGGACCTTCGCCGTGGCGTCCGTACAACAAGGATTACGTCATGGGTGCCTGGCGCGGGCATTATGATTTCGATTCCGGTGCCAAGCATCACGATTGGGGGGCGCACACCGTCGATCTTTGCCAATGGGCACTCGACGCCGACGGGGACGGCCCCACGCGATACTGGGCCGAAGGCGATACCATGTATGCCATGTACAAAAACGGAGTGAAACTCGTCATGCGGCCCGATGGCTGGCTGGGACTTGGCACCTGTCCCGTGCGGTTTGAAGGCGATGAAGGCTGGGTTGAAACCGGCGACAGCGGACGCATCCTCGTTTCGCCCGATTCGTTGCGCAAGGAACTTGTGCAGGATTTCAGTCTTTACGGGAAAATGGACAACCTCTCTCATGGCGAAGACCCGTACCCGCATGTCCGTAACTTTTTCGACTGCGTGAAAACCCGCCGCCAGCCAGTTTGCAATGCCAACGTGATTTGTAGCTCCCACCTTGTCTGCCACGCTTCGGCCTTGTCCTGGATTCTGAAACGCGAGTTGACGTTCGATCCCGTCAAGGCGGAATTCACCGACGACGAGGCAAACCGCATGAGAACCCGCCAGTGGCGCGAACCGTGGAGTGTTTGAATCAGACTGTGAATACAGAGCCGCAATCGTAAGATTGCGCTAAATCATTTTGTGCAAGTAAAAAATGAAAGGAAATAAACCATGAAAAAATACACGATTTTCCCCATTCTGCTGGCACTGTCATTGTTCACCGTTTCCGCTGCAAAAGCTGATGACATTGCGACCATCCAATCCTTTTTGGACAACAAAACCGATGACGTCCAGGTGTTGCACGGCGTTTACATGGCCTGCCTGGAATTGACACGTACTGGAGCGGTGGATGCTGTACCGGTGTTGAAACAACTGCTTGATGACGAGCGGTTCAGCACGGTTGCGCGAACCGCGCTGACCAACATCCCCGGCGATGCCGGTGTGAAAGCCCTGCGCGAATCGTTGGAGACGCTGGAAGGCAAGAACAAAATTGGCGTTATTCAAACGCTGGGGGCAGTGCGGGATGAAGAATCGGAACTCTCGCTCATGAAGATTGCTATTGCTTCCGAAGATGCCGACCTCGTTGAAGCCGCGTTTCGTGCGTTGGGAAATATTGCCACGGAAGACGTGGCGATTTTCTTCCAGGATCGATTGATATCGTTCGGAGCTTCACCGAACGACTCGCCACAGTATTTGACCGAAGCCGCTCTCAATGCCGCCCTGCGGTTCAAGCAACATGAAAACATTAATAATACACGATGGACTTTTGTGCTTTATATGGCGGTGATCAATTTTGGTCACGAGTCGGGTGAAGACGCCGCATGGCTTGGCCTGATTCTGCTGGATGAAAAGAGTGAGGAAAAGATGTTCCAGGATTTGTTCCAAGAGAACCGAATTGGCAGTCAGGTATCTTTCGATACCGTGCTGAAAGCGGTTCTCGAAATGAAATCGGACAAAACGGGTACAATGGTTCTTGATAACATGGGCAATCTTACGCAGGAACAGCGAGCCGCGTTAATTCTCAATCTCGGAGCGAGAAAAAACACGGCCATCGTTCCCCAGTTGGTGGAATTGGCGCAGGATCAACCGGGAATGCAGCGAGCGGTAATCCAACAGGCCGCGTTGCAGGCACTGGGTGAAATCGGTGATGCTCGCGCGGTGGACACGATTTTGCGTGCCATTGGTTCGCCAGACGTGGAAATTTCCGAAACGGCGCAGGCGAGTTTGAAACTCTTTCAGGGCGATGAGTTCAACGGCAG
>WRMR01000576.1 GCA_009776995.1 Planctomycetaceae bacterium
CTTGTCCGGTCACAGCGTGCCTGCCTTGCCTTGAACACCACTGTCGTACACTAACTCACAACTCCTCACTCCCAACTCCAGTAAAGCGAGGTATTTTATGAACACTCCTTCGTCCATTTCACGTCGTCGTTTTTTGCAAACGTCAGCGTTCCTGGGGGGCATTGCGGCTCCCTGTTTGATCCCCGGCTCGGCTCTGGGGTTGAATCGTTCCGTTTCGCCGGGCAACCGGATCACGCTCGGTTTCGCCGGTATCGGCTGCATGAATCGCGGGCATCTTTCCAACACGCTTCAATACGACGACACGCAGGTTGTTGCCGTCAGCGACCCCGACCAGTGGCGACGCGACACGGGCAAGGCCACGGTGGAAACCCGTTACGCCCAACGCGCGGAAAGCGGCCAGTTCAAGGGCTGCGACGCCTACCGCAGTTTCCACGAAATGCTCGACCGCCCGGACATTGACGGATTGGTCATGGCACTCGGCGAACAGTGGCACGGCCCCGCCGTGATTATGGCCGCCAAAGCGGGCAAAGACATTTACGTCGAAAAACCGAACGCCTATACCGTGCATGAGGCACTCGCCCAGGTTGACGCCGTCCGGCGGCACAGCGTGATCTGCCAGGTCGGGTATCAGCAGCGAAGCTGGGCGAATTTCGAGTTTGCCTGCCGACTGGTTCGGGAAGGTGCGCTCGGCAGGATCAGCCGTGTCTATACGGTTCACCACGACCCCTCCGTTGAAATCGAGCTTCCGGAGGAACCGACGCCCCCGACGCTCGATTGGGACCTCTGGCTCGGCCCGGCACCCTGGCGGCCCTTCAATCACCGGCTTCATTATTTGGGCAACCCGCTCAATGTCGTGCCGTGGTCGTTCTGCAAAGACCTCGGTCTGGGCGGCATCGCCAGCGGCAGTTCGCACGCCTTTGACATCGTCCACTGGGGGCTGGACCTCGACAAGTCCGGCCCGCTGGAAATTATCCCGCCGAACGATCAATGCCCGTTCATTACGTTCAAGTATCCGAACGACGTGACCTTTCAGATCGTGCATGGACGGCTTAACCCGCAGTATCACGACATCCCCGAAGGGTTCGATCCCATCACGAGCGTCCAGGCGTTTGGAGCCGTGTTTATCGGAGAAAAAGGCTGGATTCACGTCGGTCGTCAGGGTTATTTGAAGAGTTACCCCGCCGAAATCGCCAAAGACCGTCCCAGCCGTTACGAAGGGCATCTCAGCCATGTCCGGGAATGGCTGGATTGTGTGCGGTTGCGGAAACGTCCGGCCTGCGACGTGGAAATCGGGAGCCATTCGTCGATTGATCCGATTCTCGGAAACATCGCCTACTGGCTCAACCGGCCGCTCCGATGGGACCCGGCCAAGTACGAATTTATCAATGACGACGAGGCCAACCGCCTTAGAAGCCGTGCCA
Source organism: Planctomycetaceae bacterium (assembly GCA_009776995.1). GTDB lineage: Bacteria > Planctomycetota > Planctomycetia > Pirellulales > Thermoguttaceae > WRMR01. Next base: position 1,422 of record WRMR01000576.1, read on the forward strand.
TCCGGCAACCGTGGATGATTTAGTGGCGAGTGCAGAATGCAGAACGCAGAATGCAGAGTAAAGAAGTTAGAATGCCTCTTCTCCTCACTCCTAACAACTCGCCACTCATCATGGAAGAGTGTAAAATAAAAGATCAGAGTGAAATCACTCCAGACTCCAAACCCAAAACTCCTGACTTAAAGACTGGAACTTATGATGCAACGATTACTCTTGACATGGATGGTGCTGATTTTACCGGCACTCGTTTGGAATACCTTTGCGGTTGCACAAGATGAAGCCGCACAACTCGCGGCGGTGTTGCAAGACCCGAACGCTTCCCTCTACGCAAAGACGCTCGCCTGTAAACAGGCGGCGCAAACGGCAACCCAAGCGTCGGTGCCGCCGCTGGCCGCAGTCTTGCTCGACGAGTCGCTTTCCCATCCGGCGCGCATCGCGCTGCAACAAATTCCCGGTTCCGAAGCGACTGAAGCTTTGTGCAATGCGCTTCCCAATGCCAAAGATGGCGTCTTGATCGGGATCATCGGAACGCTCGGAGAACGCCGGGACCCGGCGGCGGTTTCGCACCTCGAACCTTTCCTTGCCGACAAGGAGCCGCAAGTCGCGCGAGCCACAGCGATCTCTCTGGGCAAAATCGGTTCCGCCGACGCGCTTGCCGCATTGCAAAAGCAGTTTGACAACGCTGATATTTCACAAAAAGCCCTGCTGGTGGACGGCTTGCTGGCTTGGGCGGAACATTTGATTGCCGATGGTAAACCCCGGGATGCCGCTGCCGTTTACCGGCAAGTCTTCAATCAAAGAGATTTGCCTGTTACGGCACGTTGCGGGGCGATTCGCGGACTTTTGTTGGTTGTCGGACCGGCCGTTGGAAAAGAAATCCCCAAAGAAGGAGCCAACAAAGAATTGAGAGAAGGACTTGCCCAATCAGAAGACGGCGAGTTTTTGGCTATGCTGGAAGCAACCCGCGATTTGGTATCATCGGATTTGACGCCGGGATTGCTGGCCGCGTTGCCAAACCTGGACGCCGACCGTCAGGCACTGTTGCTTGATTTGCTGGATTGTCGGGGTGACGCTGCGGCGCGGCCTGTCGTGTTGGCAATGGCAAAAGGCAGCGATTGCGCGGCTCAAACGGCGGCGATTCGTGCGTTGGCCGGACTGCCGGATGATGAAGCGGTCGAATTTTTGCTCGCGACGGCAACCAGTGAAAGCAACGCAAATGCGATGGCCGCCGCCGATGCGTTGACGCGAATGAAAACGCCCGGTCTGGAACGGAAAATCAT
>WRMR01000577.1 GCA_009776995.1 Planctomycetaceae bacterium
GAATTCGGTATTGACTGCTTTGAGACGATCATAGATCACCGTCCGTTTTCCATCCATGGTCATCGGCGCACCCTGGTAATTCATCCAACTCGCAGCCGCTCCCCAATAGGTAAAATACTGCAACGTCTGCGCTCCATAAGCAAGATTGCTGTACATCTGCAATCTCAAGTCGGCAACCGTTGGAACCGGATACGGGTCGCCCGGCGCAGACCCCTGATTCGTATGTGCCCTTGAAAGCGCAAATGCCCAGAATGGAATCCCCTTTTCGCGGGCAGCGGCAGAGATGATTTCAAGATTTTCGTACCACTGCACCTTCAGGGAGCGGACGCCGTCTTTTTCCGTAATGGGATAATGGTCAAACGAAAGGAAAGGCACAGGAACTTCGCGCAGGAAAAGAGCCACATGTTCCTTGTAGGGGTTTTCCGGCATGGCATCCCTGTCAAAAAACGATTCGACAATCTTATCGTTGGGATACAAGTTAATGTAACACGGGATTTTGGTGCCCGTTGCCTGAATCCGCTCGACCCATTCTTTCAATGCAGGGAAATCCTTGTTTGCCGGTTCGTCCCGCAAATGCCAGGCAAAGAGAGCGGGATGATTCATTAACCGTGTGACGGTTTTTTCCGGTTCATTTTTTAATTCGGGACAGAACGGCATGATTTTAATACCGGTTTGCTGCGCAATATCCAACGCTTTTTCAACCGCTTCGATATTGGAATAAAACCAGAAATTGACGTTGATCCCCGATTCCTTCAACTCCTTGAAACGGGCTGCATTTGTTTCACCTTCAGGAACGCCAACCCATGCGATGATGGGGATTTCGCCGTCCGATTGCAGTTTTTCCTGCGCAGGCAGATTCAGGTAAAATGTCAATGCAAACAGTAATGCTGTCAACAGGGTTCTCATAATAATATCCTTGTGTTATGGTGTTATGACCGGATTGCGTTACCGGAGTCGGATCAATACAGCATTGCCGAACCAGGCTGCGTCGGTTTTGGCCGATTGGTCTTTGACTCCTGCCATGACTCGCAGTTCGGCTGCACCTTCGGGAATTTTGACAATTCCTCCGGCTCGCGCCCAGCCGTTCGGAAGTTCACGACTGTCGATTTGGTCCAGCTTATTTTCAAACGGAAAAACCCGGGTTTCCAATGCCCAGTTCCATTTTCCTTCGGTGTCGGCCCAGCCGATTGTCATATTGATTTGTCCCGCTCCTTGTTGTTTACCGTCGATGGCAACGTAATAGGATTCACCAGGTTTGACGGGCAAAATGCCTTGCAGAATACAGCCCCATGGGACACCGCTCAGTTTGGCACTGCCATCGTCCCAGACCCATGTTCCGATCGGTTTGTCTTGCCAGAACGACCATTCCGCAGGAATGGTGATCTCGACGGGTTGCCCGTCCAATTGGATTGTTTCCGGTTTCGATTCGGTGAAATCAGGATTTTTGAGCAAATTCACCGCCCGATTCTCTTTCCGCAACATTGCGAGTTCCATCTTCGCGGCTTGAAGAGGATTTTTCGTAGAGCGGATCGTCCTATCCATTCCAGGGAGTGCATCTTCCCAATGTTGCCATTGTGTCGTCGCATCCGTTGGCTTCCACCATCGTCGTTTTTCGCCGTAAATCCAGACGTACTCATCCGCCGTTTCCAATGCAGCCGTGAGGTTTTCTTCCAGCCGGTCAAGCCGTGTGCCGCCTTCCGTGGGACCGCGATAATGGGCATCACCTTCGGGATTCGTGTACATGTCAAGGTAGAATCCAAACCCGACCTGGACCTGGCTGATATATTTTTGCCGGTTTTCCGGCGCAACCAGCCGAATGGCAGGACCGCCGATGGATTGAATGGCCAGCGCATGGCGGGCAAATTCGTTGATTCCATTCCTGTAGTATCCGTTCTCGCAACCATCGACGATACGCATCCTGGGAGGGACGGCGTCAAGCATTCCGTTGAAAAACGCCGGAAGCAGCCCGTAGGGGAGCGACTGCAATTTTTCTTCCGTAAAGTGATCATATCTTGCGGACAAATGAAAATGGAATTGAATATTGACATCGGCGATGAACAACGTGAGCAGAACCATGTCGGGATACTCCGAAGCAATGGCTTCCATCCATTGTTTTCCACGTTTGCGGGCAATTTGTTTCATCTCATCATATGAATGTCCCGACTCGGAAGAGTATTTGAATACTTCTTTGCCATAGGGTTCAAAATCAGCGGCGAAACCTTTGAGTCCAGTCCCTTTTGCGATTTTTGCACAGAGAGTCGTCTTGTTGCACAAAATCGTCCAGTCACTGTCGTCATACCAGTCAACTTGCCCCGGCGTGAAATTGAACAGGAGGAAATTGTCCGTAAACGTCGTCCAACGACACGCTTTCAAATTGTCGATGGCCTGCGTAAACCATGCCGAATCCCAAGCCTGCGCGTCCATCATCGATTGGGATGAGTACCGTGTGCCATCGGGTGCGGTTCCTTCCAAGGCCAGCATGACGCCGTCGAACGGGGTTGTCCTCTGCATCTCTTCGTGATGCTCCTTCAAGTACGCCGTGTTCGGACAGTCCCAGCCGAGTTCGATAAATTTCTTGCGATGAGAGTCATCCTGCGCGACTGCCGGGCAAAGGAAGAGCGTCCAAAACAAAATGACAGCGAGATGTAAACGTAACCGAGTCATGAAAAGTCCTTTCGCAAGTTTGGCGACATT
>WRMR01000578.1 GCA_009776995.1 Planctomycetaceae bacterium
CCTTCCAAAGAACCATGAAAATCCCCTGTTCCTCCATTTCCCTCTGTCTTTCTTCCCGGGGGACAACCCGCACTTCCGCCTGCCGCAGCCAATCGCGTTGCAAGATTTGCTCCCAGACAACCGAATCGTCGGCAATCGCGGTTCCTGCGATAAAAACAATTGATAAACATGTCATAAGTGTCCGTAACATGATATTCCTCTCACAACAGACCGGTTGTATCCAGCCGTAAAAAAATGGTTGATTTCGAACTGTATTTTCCAGTATGACGTCATTACACTGAACTGATTTTTCAGCCGTCGATGATCTGACATTTCGCATGAGCGCACTTGACAAAACCCTGGCATGCCTTTACGGATACGTGTGTTGTGAAAAGAGTGGCGGAAAAATGACGAAGCCGCCAATCCAGCATGTTATCGTCACTTCCTTTGGTTTTCACTGTCCTTGGCTCCAGTCACAATCTCAAGGGTTATTGAATCGTTCGCCGCGTCAACAATCTGCCATTCGCCTTTGGCTTCGTTCCAGGTTGCAACGTCTTTGATGTTCCGCAATTCGCCGCCGGATAATCCCACCAAACAGCTTGCAATACCATCGCAGAGCTTGATTGCCGCGAAATTTGTGATTTTGTCGCGCACAATCTCCGCCGAGCCGCCCGTGATGGTCATTCCGTAGTCCGACGCATCATTTGCACCAAACGCCGTTAAAACGTCTTTGCTTGCGCTGATGTATGAATAATATGAATAATTCGTGTTGTTGATCCTCGTTGTGTCACCGTTGATCGTTGATATCACAATCGTTTCACCGTCCATTTGGACTGCCGGAGCCTGGGTTCCCTTGCGTCTCGGCACAAGCAGCGTCTTGAAGTTTCCGCTTCCTTTGATGCGCAATATTGACTGCGTCTGCTCAAACGGCCTCTTGTTATAATTCTGAAATATTCCTGTACCAGTGGACGTGCAGGTGTTGTGTGACCAGCCGCCAATGGAAAATTCCCGGCCGGTTGTGGAAATATCGTAAAAATCCCAGTCGATGGCAATGGCAGGGTCATTCTCCGGGCCGAACTGCTGGCCGGTGAACTCGAATTTGTTGAATCCCGCTTTCATCGGATAAACGTCTCCGCCCGCCGGATACGTCAAATTGTCGCTGGTACTAAACGTATATCTCGGCGTCACCGCGCCAACAGGCGTCATCACGTCGCCGGTTGCCATCATCGGCAACGTGTAGATCATCGGATTGTTGGCCCCGGCGTTGATCCTGTCGTTGATGAAGACCAACGGAAAGTCTTCGTTCGGGTGGATTGAGAAAACGTCCCTGTCCCAAGTTGTGTCGCCTTGCTCCGTGTGCAGACTCACCGCGCCACTGTTCGCAAAGTCGTTGAAATCGTTTTGGTATTCCCTGTTTCTCTGCCATCCGGGATTGCTGCTGGTTTCCGGGGTCCAGTCGGCGTTCCAGCTTCCGAGTTGCCGATCGATGACATTCGCGGGCGAAACCATGCCGAGTGCGTATGCCTTCGGGAACGACGGAGTGTAGATGTTTTCCCACGTCAGCGAAAGCGGTGCCCCGAGTGCCCAAACCTCGATGTTGTTGCTTGACGCATGTCTGTGGTCGTAGTAGTCGCTTCCGCCGAAGATATGCACACTGGTTTCCTTGTCCGTTTCAAATCCGTGGCGCAACACCGCACCATAACCGGGATATGCGGCGTTACCAAGCTTTGGCGGCTTCTTCGGGAGGCTGGCGTTGATACGGAGTACGTTTGTGCCGTAAAAATCGGAGTAGTGACTGCCGTTTGTCTCCCATATCCACAAAAGTTCTGCGGAAAGGTCGGGGTGCGTCTTAGAGCAGGCGGTTCCCATTTCGCCGAGCAACCCCATCGTCCCGTATTGTTGGCCATCGCCTTCGGTGACGTAACCCCTCAGTCGTGTGCCGAAACGTATGTCGGGCGGCCTCGTGAAGTCCATGTACCACCGCGCAAAGTTTTCAAGTTTCGGCATGGTTGCCCAATCGTTATAACCCAGCATCTCACGCAGCATGATAGTGTTCATCTCCGGGCCAATCGTACCGGCATAATGCGGACAGGCATTCGATGACCCATTATCGTTGATTAAGGCCAGTTTCGGAGTAAATGCATCCAGATATCTGCCAATGACCGGGTGCGATGACAGAGAGAAGGTGTACAAGCTCTGCATCCCGGCCCACTGAACCGGCATGTTCGGCGTGCCGAGGTTGACTCCGCTGATCGGTGCTCCCATGTGTGTGAATATCGGATAAACATCGTAGTCATACAGAAAGTTTCCCCAAAACGCGATGACTGCCTTCATCTGCACCTTTTCCTCTTCGTCGAGACCGTCCATGCCAATGAGCTGATCGGCGCGGTCCAAAAACCGCCCGGGGATAAGCCACGGCTGGTCATAATACTTTGTTGACATATATCCGAGGCCATTCATCCAGTCCTTGATGAAGTTACGAGTGTCCAAGATCAAGGAGTCCATCATCTTTTCGGCTGAGTTTTTCGTCCTGTCACGCCATAAATCCCAGAGGTCCCTGTAATATGCGGACGTGTTGCAAACATGCGAATAATAATCGTTGTCCTCGCGCATGCGCCGGATCATCCCGTCAATGACGTCCCTGGGCATGTACATCGCGCCGTACGGACGTTCGGAATCTTCATATTCAAGCGTCCAGTCAACCAGCT
>WRMR01000579.1 GCA_009776995.1 Planctomycetaceae bacterium
AGACCAATCTCCTCGAACGCCGTGTTTTTATCAAAAAAACATGCCGCGTCAAGAGGGGCACGCGCCCGTAAAATTTTTGGCTCAATCCAGTGACATTCGTGACTATAGCTAGTTGCCGTGAAGATGAAAAGAGCTGGCTCTGGAAAGAAATGAAGCATTCGCTATTCACCTATTGGGTCATTGAGGCATTCAAGGGTCATGCGGATCTAGATGGTGATCGAGTGCTGACATTTAACGAACTCGAACAGTATCTGAAGACGAATGTCCCGTGGGCTGCTCAGATTGCTGTTGAGCGGCCACAAAATCCCGCCATTCTCAATGCCGCCGCCGGAAAGGATTTCAAACTACCACTCCGTGCTATCGTTTTGGCGGACTTGATTGACGACATCGCTGAACAGATCGATTTGCAGATGCGGATGGAAAATTTCAAACAAATCGGTGTGTCGGATTTTACCTCAGGTACTAATAAGATGTTCGATCCCAGTTATGGAACACTTTCGAACTGGGTAAGCAATCGACTCCGTGAAGTGCTGACGAAAAAAGCGAGGGCCAACCGTAGCGGCTACAAAGTCATTTCCGAAAACGCCCTCCGTGAGATACTGATGTCCAAAGGAATTACACCAGAAGATTTAGGTACGGAAAAGACGAAAAGCATCAAAATCGGCGGGGCCGAAATTCCACTGCTCGTCGATGGTCAAATGACGCTTTTCGGTAATGCTGGGATATCACTCCGGACGAATCTTCTTGATACACAAGGCAAGAGCGATGTTGGTCAAGCTGGTGGAGTGGCAATGCTGAGCGTTACGGAAATCGGCATGACCAATGTGAGTGGCAAGTTTGCCATCTCTTCGAGCCCTCAGACGCAACGACCGCCTGTCACCGAGCCGGGAATCGGTCTCGTTTCGGCGCAACGGGTCAATGATGCTATCCAACTGCGCAGAGAACAAGAAAAACCACATCCGATAACCGATGCTTCATTGCCATTCAAAGTGTGGTTCGAGGTTCGTCCCCTCAATTCTACCAACGTAGAATACAAAAAGCGGGACATTGAAATCGTCGGCAACAACTGCTACCTACCGCTGTCAATGGGTGAAGAATATCGCATTATGGTGCAAAACAATTCACGGAATGAAATTTTTGCAAGAATTCTCGTTGACGGACTGAATACACTGTCGCAGAAAGAGATGACGGAAGCGAAAGGAGCTTATATCGAAGCAACTCATCCGGAAAGCGAAGGCGACTATGTGGTCGCCCCGCGCGCGAGCCTGTCCGACGCGCGAGCTTGGGTGATGAAATCGGGCATAACATCCGCAATCGAAGGCTTTTACGACGCTAATTTCAAGAATGATAAACTGCATCGTTTCCGGATTGTCGACGCGGATCAGTCCGCCGCTTCGCGACGAAACTATACGGAACAGCTTGGCATCATCACAATAGGCCTTTTCCGTGCGGAATCCAAAAACACACGAAGCACTGCTACTGGCATGGGACCGGACGAACGTACCCGTCTTAAAGAATATACGGGCAACAATGCTCCCGGCGGAATGATGGTCGTGTATAATATCCGCTATATGACACCTGAAATGCTCCGGGAGGTCACTGCGAAGTAGGTTGCCTGTTGTGAACGAAAGCGCTCATCAACCTATCCAACCGAAGGGAATACAATGACCATTCCGCATGATCGCGTATTTTTCACCAGCGACCTCCACTTTAACCACCAGAACCTCATCAAATTCTGTGGTCGGCCTTTTCACACAGCGGGAGAAATGAACGAGAAGCTGATTAAATGGTTCAACGAGGCCGTTGGTCCATCAGACACAGTGTATGTCTTGGGCGACTTGGTTGTGGGATCGGATTTGAGTTGTGCTGCGAGGTTGAACGGGCGAAAACTCCTGCTCATGGGCAACCATGACACTCTGCCGCCGGAAGCTTATGAGGACATCGGCATCGAGGTGATCCGCGAGAACGAGTCGCCTGCCAAAAGGTTCATGTACGAAGGCTTCCAGATCGTACACTCACCCGCGCCAGTGATGCGAGAGGTCTTCCCTGCCGTCAGCGATGGTCCTGACAGCTATCGGGCCGCCCAACGCAAGGGTGTGCTGAACAAAGTCTCTCCGCCATGTGTTTGCGGACATGTCCACCGTAATTTCCGCAAGTTGGGCAATTTCGTGAACGTGAGCGTTGACGTGTGGGACTACCGCCCCGCGTTGTGGGAGGCGGTACGCGAGGCCTTCCAAGAACCCGATTCCTCGGTTTTCTGTACACCTAATCACTAACGCTTTTAGCATTCACATGATTGGAATGCTAAACGCTACGGTATACCACGATACGCCATGCACAAGCGACGATAAATCCACTTTACCCTAAGTGTTGATTTGCCGAGCAGTTGTGCGAACGCAACGCGTCGTCCGAAAGATGTTTTTTGGCTGGCTCCTAATCCGGTGCGGTGATTATTCGGCAAGCAGTAAACGTCGAAAGAAATAAAAGTTTCCCAAAACCGAGCGACTGTCGCCAGACCTATCCAAGGTGCCGGAACCGGTGACGTCATAGGCTCCGGTGCCGGGATTGGTGCCGCCAAGAGTCGCCCCAGTGGGCACCGACAGGCACCAACGAGGACGACCGCTTTGTTGCCACAAGTCTCGGCGTGTACAACCTTTGTGACGTAAAGTGGTGTCTTGTAATGCTTT
>WRMR01000580.1 GCA_009776995.1 Planctomycetaceae bacterium
CATTTCGTAACTGTTTCATTTCTTTTTCTCCTGATCAAGGTTGTTTGAAAATTATCCAACGGTAAAAATTATTGTAATCCTTTCACAAGATCATAGCAAGGGTATTCGGCAACAAAGACAGGAAAATCAGAAATTTTCCAAGTGTTCACGAACCGGCGGGACGGGCTTTCGCCAATTAACTATTGTCAAGACGGGATGGGGAATAATATTGTGTGTCAATGAAAATCTGCTATAATCATACAATATTGAATTTTGCTCGTTATTTTTAACAAATTTTTCATGCTCGAAAAGGTGCTTGACATGAGTTTTGTCGGAGAATGGATCAGTGGTCGGGTTTTCAACTATGTCCACGGGAACAACCTGGTTTACAACACTTGCTGGGAGGACCCCCGGCTGGACAAGACGGCGTTGGAGTTGACCGCAGACGATACGCTGCTGGTCATTACCTCGGCGGGGTGTAATGCCCTTTCCTACGCCCTGACCGACCTGCGGCGCGTGTATGCGGTTGACATGAACCCGCGTCAGAACGCGCTGCTCGACCTGAAAATGGCGGGCATCCGAAATTTGGACTATTGGACGTTTTTCCGCATGTTCGGAATCGGGCGACTCGACGGCATCAAGGCGATTTATCGCGCGAAATTACGCGATCAGCTCAACGACTGGTCACGCCGCTATTGGGACAAGCGAATCACGAGGTATTTCGCAGGCAAACGCCGCAGTTTCTATTTTTGCGGCACTTCCGGGGCCTTTGCCAAGGCGTTCAACGTGTATATTGACCGCGTTGCGAAATTCCGGCCTGCCGCTCTTGAACTGTTTGAGGCCAAAACGCTTGAGGAGCAGCGCGAAATCTGGCACGGCAAAATCCGCGAAAAACTCTGGTCACGGCTGGTCAAATACATGATGAACCGCGACGCAACGCTGTCGATGGTCGGCGTTCCCCGGGCGCAACGCATGCAAATCGACAAGCAGTACCCCGGCGGCATCATCCGGTTTATCCAGGACGGCCTCGACGCCGTGTTCGCCGAACTGCCGATTTCGGACAATTATTTCTGGCGGGTTTACACGACCGGCAGTTATACGCCGACCTGTTGCCCGGAGTATCTTGAGGAAAAGAATTTCGCGGCACTCAAGGCGGGTCTGGTTGATAAAATCTCGGCGCACACGGACACGGTCGAAGGCTTTCTGCGGAAACACGAGGACATCACCATTTCGCGATTCGTGTTACTCGACCATCAGGACTGGCTGTCCGACCGTTATTACGACGCGCTGGTTTCCGAATGGGACATGATTCTCCAACGTTCGGCACCGAACACGCGCATCCTGTGGAGGAGCGGCGGCCTGCGAACGGATTACATCGACACCGTACCGGTCGAAGTCAACGGTGAAAAGAAGCAACTGCGCGACGTACTCACTTACCACGACGAACAAGCCCGCGAGTTGCATAAAAAATGCCGCGTGCATACGTATGGCAGCTTTTATATTGCGGACATTAAAAAATAGGAGATGAAAAAAATGAGTGTTGCGGAAAGAAACATGATTCATGAATTAGTCGAGCAGTTGGAATTGAATAGCTTCCTTCTGAGGGAGGGTTTGATGCTGGCAATCGATCACAAAAAAGAATTGGTGCCGGTATTTCGTTATGCCTACACAACCAATGAAAAAAAGCTGGATAGGGCAAGTCAGTTACTGGAAAATGACGGGAAGAAAAAATAACAAAAACAGTCTCTCTCCTTGTTGGAGGAACAAGAAAGGAAATCGTCATGTCAGATTTGGATTTGGAAATTGCCGAGAAAAACATGGTCCATGAATTACTGGAACAGATTGATTGGAATTGCACCTTGCTTGAAGAAGTCAAAGAGTGCATCCAATCCCCCGAAGAACTCCAAAGATTTGAAGCCGTACTCAATGACAACAAAAGGGTCATGGAAAAGGCAAAACAGACTTTGGAATCCTTGAAAACCACCTCGAGATGATTTTTGATTGCCTCACTCCAGCGTCATCGGATAAGCTCGTTCTCCGCCCCTGTATTTCCAGATGACGACGTATTCACCCGGTGTGCGTTGGCCATCGATTTTTCCGTCCCAGGAATAAAACATCTGCACACTGTTACCCATCTGTTGTGTGGTGAGTCGCGTCAGTTTTTCACCTTCGGCGGGGCGGACGTAAATTTCAACCGGCGACCGTTCCGTCTGGTAGGATTTTGAAAGTATCATCGTGCTTTCCCCCTGCGGTACGACCGATGGGATGACAATCGCTTCCGTTTGTCCGCCGCTTTCGCGGATTCCACGCATCCAGGGAAAATCCCTGACCTCGGTATCCGGGGCGTACTTTCTCGTCCAGGTGACTGCCTGCGATTGTTTCGCCAATTTGCCGATTGTCTCGTCGAACCGTGCCAATGGCCCCCATACCGTTCCTGCCGTTGTTGGATAGGTTGTCGAAGGTGTCGCTTTGACGTAGCCGGGTAATTTCGAGTCGGAATTGGCCCACTGCGGATCGTCCCAATCGCCGTTCCACATCCATTTCAGATTCGTATGCACGAGCCGCCGCATGTCATCTTGCGTAAACGTGACACCCATGTCGTAGGCAAAGATGATCTTCGACACTTCGCCAAGTTGATAATCCCGGTACGGGTGCGTCCCGACCCAATGCGAGAGGTCATAGCGTCCCGGCGAGCGTTCGA
>WRMR01000581.1 GCA_009776995.1 Planctomycetaceae bacterium
ATTCGAAAGGTTTTTTTTTCGGAAATCTTTGTTCCAGGGTGATACTGCTCTTTCCCGCGATGGGCTGATTTTCTGTCTTCGTACTGATCTCTGAAATGAAGACTTCTTTTTCCGAATGGTTGGTCACTTCAATGGTGAATTTCTCGTTATCGGACACCATATTCGTAATCTCAATCGGCAAGCGTTCGATTCGGGCGATTTCAAACCTGGTGATGACTGCGGTTCCCTTGTCCGAGCCGGGATCAATCCGGATTTTTCGCAATTGCCCGGCCAGCAGTGCTTTGGTGGTGTAGGTGTGAAATTCGCCGTCGTTGGTCACATCGAAGCGGACGGAACGGTTTTCGTCAAAGCCGTCGTGAATGTCTTCGCTCCAGAAAATTTGCCCGGTCGGCCCGCTGTCGCTTTGCATCGTCAGGGAAAATTCGACCATTTCCGTGATCGGCTTCCCGTCTTGCAGGCCAAGTGGGGGCGTCCAGAAGTACGGGTCGTTTCCTTGCGAAATCACTTTCAACCCCTCCGGCGTCGGTGTGATTTCGCACTGGTTGCGGCCTTCAATGGCGAACGACCGGGATTGGTCAAACGCCTGGGAATAAACGACCGAACGGCCGACCTCTCCCCGTGGGTACGGGTTGATCCACTGGTATTCCGGATACTGGCCAAAGACCGGTGCAACGTTGACCAAAACGATAAGTAGAACTGCGGTGAGGTGTTTCATGGCAACTCCTTGTTGTTAGTGTTTGCATGATTTTGAACATTTTGAACATACAATAACCTGACACGTGTGTCAACGGTTCCAGTGGTCGATTGGAAAAATCGTCTCCCGCAGGGTACTCTTGACGTTTGGCATCAATGGCATTAACTTATGATGATGTATTATGATATGAAGGTCTCACCTTTCTCACAACCAACCGGCGGTGACCCACCCTTTGACATGGTGGTCTGACATGACCGCGCCCCCTTTGAAAAACGGAAATCCACATGACGGAAATTCTCTCAGTGCGCGAAGCGCGACAGGCGGAAAGTATCGGCAAGACGGTATTGCTTCGGGGCTGGGTGCGAACCCGGCGCGACTCGAAAGCGGGCTTCAGTTTCATCGAATTGAACGACGGCTCCTGCTTCGGCAACATACAGATACTTGCTCCGAACTCGCTGGCCAATTACGATTCGGTCGTGTTACAGTTGACCAGCGGTTGCAGTGTTGCGGTCACGGGACTCGTCAAGGAATCACCGGGTCAAGGACAGGCGACCGAAGTGGAAGCCGCCGCCGTCGAACTGCTTGGCACTGCCGACGCGGAAACCTACCCCTTGCAAAAGAAGCGGCATTCGTTTGAATTTTTGCGGACGATCGCGCATCTGCGGCCGCGCACGAACACCTTTGGAGCGGTTGCCCGTGTGCGCAACCAGGTCTGCTATTCGATTCACCGCTTCTTTCAGGAAGAAGGCTTTTTGTACGTCCACACGCCGGTCATCACGGCCAGCGACTGTGAAGGTGCCGGTGAGATGTTCCGCGTTACGACGCTCGACATCGACCACCCGCCGCGCACGCCAGTGCCACCAGCGCAACCAGTATTGTTGGCCGGAGTACCGGCTGTGCCACCAGCGCAACAACCAGTGCCACCAGCGCAACAACAGGATGGCAAAATTGACGATACGAAGGACTTTTTCGAGCGTCGGGCCTACCTGACCGTCAGCGGACTGTTGGAAGGCGAGACCTACGCCTGCGGCCTGGGACGCATTTACACTTTCGGGCCGACGTTCCGCGCGGAAAACTCGAACACCGCCCGCCACCTGGCTGAATTTTGGATGGTCGAACCCGAAGCCGCGTTTTTTGAACTGCCGGACAACATGGACCTGGCCGAACGTTTCCTCAAGCGGATTTTCCGCGATGTCATGGAACATTGCCCCGAGGACATGCAGTTTTTCAACAGCCAGATCGACAAGACGATCCTCGAAACGCTGACGGGCATCTGCGACAGCAGTTTCGAGCGGCTGCCCTACACCGAGGCCATCGACATTTTGCTCAAGTCGGGTGAAAAATTCGACTATCCCGTCCAATGGGGCATGGATTTGCAGAGCGAACACGAGCGGTATCTCGTCGAGCGGCACTTCAACAAGCCGGTGATTCTGTTCGACTACCCGCGCACGATCAAGCCGTTTTACATGAAGGTCAACGACGACGAAAAGACCGTTCGGGCGATGGACGTGCTTGTCCCGAAAGTCGGCGAAATCATCGGCGGCAGCCAGCGTGAAGAGCGGCTCGACGTACTGCTGACGCGAATGAAGGAACAAGATTTGAACGCCGACGATTACTGGTGGTACGTTGACCTGCGGCGATACGGCACGGTGCCGCACGCGGGCTTCGGGCTTGGCCTCGAACGCGCCGTGCAATTCGTGACCGGCATGGCCAACATTCGCGACGTCATCCCCTTCCCAAGAACACCGGGAAGTTGCGAGTTCTAAAGCGAGTGCAGAGTGCAGAATGCAGAGTGCAGTGGGCAAAGTTCAAAGTTCAAAGTGTTTGTATTTTCACTTTCCCCACTTTGAACTTTGCGCTTTGAAGTGGCGTTGTTGACTAATGATTTTTTGCGTAATATTCGGGCAGTCCGAGTTTTGTGAAGTGGTTTAGTATTTTGCATCTTATTTTTGCTTCGGTTTTTTGATTGGGTAGCAAC
>WRMR01000582.1 GCA_009776995.1 Planctomycetaceae bacterium
TTATGGACGCGGATTCCACCTCCGGCAAGATGCAAGACCGCCCAAATGGCAAGACCAACAAGGCAGGAATATGGGTAACGTACTTTTCCATGCGTTACGGCGACAAACACACCAACGGCAACAACGACCACGACGTAAATCAAAAATTCGTGATTGGCGTTCAAAAGAAAACGCACGGCGAACGAGAACGTCATGACCGCGACGACTGCGGCAAGAATGTAGTGTTTGCGTTCAAACATTGGTGTTTCAACGAAATGAAGGGGATACAATTTTTGTAACCGTTTTTTGTAACCGTTCACGGCCATTTTTCACCACAAAGAGATTCCAAGTCAGGGCGATCACGCCGTGACCGCCCTGGCTTCGTGGTAAAAAACATAACCTGTGAACAGATTTTAACCGATAACGATCATTTTAACGATGTCAGTTCCTTTTTTCAAGTGTATCATCCATGCCCATCAGCTTTTGAAAGTCGAGTTGTGCATAGTGTTAGCAAAGAAGCCTGAAACGATATCTTGAGCATGAGGAGTGAATAACCTTTACCTGGAGAATCAACATTGGAACGCGATTTTAACCAGATCGTCTGGGACGAACAGTTTGCGGATGACGTCCGAAAGCTGATCGTCCTTGCCATGTCGGAAGACCTCGGTGCCTCGGGCGACATTACGACACTTGCCCTTGTGCTGGAATACGCATCGGGCAAAGCGGTCATGCACGCGCGTCAGCCGGGCGTTGTTGCCGGATTGGCCGTGATTCCGATGGTCGCATCCATGATCGATTCGCGTTTGCACTGGGAGCCGGTACTGCGCGACGGCGACCCCATCGGCGATGGTTGCACGCCGATGGGGACAATCACCGGACCGGTTGCGTCGATTTTGACAACCGAGCGGAAGATGCTGAACCTGGTTGCCCGGCTTTGCGGCATCGCGACGCTGACCAAAAGTTATGTGAATGAGGTTGCCGGGACAAATGCGCGGATTTATGATACGCGCAAGACGACTCTTGGCTGGCGGCGGCTCGAAAAATACGCCGTGCAGTGCGGCGGCGGAAAATCGCATCGTACCGGACTGTTCGACGCGATTTTGATCAAGGACAACCACCTCGCATTTGGAGCGTCCAACGACGCCGGAACTGTTGGGCGATATACCCCGGCTCAGGCGGTGCGAAAGGCACGCGAGTGGGGCGAACGTTACATCCTGGAACTCGCTGAACAAAGCGAAAAAGCCGATCACGCCGCGACGATGAACCTGTTGCGGCGTTGTGGCATTCAAGTCGCGTTGAAAGGTTCGGTACCGAACAAGTACAAATCGTGCGGTGTTGACGTGGCGCAAAAGTCGGTGCATCACCTGATGTCGCCGTTGATTGAGATTGAAGTCGATTCGCTGGAACAACTCGCCGAAGTGTTGCCTGAATCGCCCGACATTGTGATGCTCGACAACATGACACCGGAACAGATACACGAGGCGGTCGAAATGCGGAACCGCATGGGCAAGCCGACCGAGCTGGAAGCGTCGGGCGGCGTCAATCTGAAAACCGTCCGCGCGATCGCCGAAACCGGCGTCGAACGCATCAGCGTCGGGGCGTTAACCCACTCGGCGGTTTCGCTGGATATTGGGCTGGATTATTGACCACGGCACGGCGTTTTCTTGAGTCAACGGAAATCGCAAACACCGATCGGGAACAAAAGCTGAGACAACAGCCGGAATGAAGCTGGTACTCCGGCGCAATGATGGGTTTTTTCGATGGTTTGCCGATGAGCACATCCCGTCATTGCGCTACGCTCCATTCCGGCTGTTGTTTTTGCTGAAAACATTTCCAACAAAAATCTTAGTGCATGGCCATCCCGCCGCTGGCATCGACGGTTGTGCCGGTCATGTAGCTGGCACGATCGGAGCAGAGGAATGCCACGACTTGCGCAATCTCCTCCGTTTGCGCGATGCGGCCCAGGGGTGAGCGTTTGTTGTAGCGTTCGGGATCGGTATCAATCGCCTTGGCCATGATTTCAGTATACATCAGTCCCGGCAACACCGCATTGACGAGAATTTTGTCCTTTGCCGTTTCGAGAGCCAGCGAGCGTGTAAAACCCAACATGCCCGCTTTGGTCATGTCGTAAGCCGTTTTGCCGTTGGTCGAACCACGCACCGCCGCCTGCGATGAAACGTTGACGATGTTGCCTGGTGCCTGGCGTGCCCGCAAACGTTGCACCATCTCGCGGCAGATCAGGAACATGCCCTGCAAGTTGATGTCCACGCATTTTCGGAACTCTTCCAGCGTCAGTTCGGCGCATTCCGGATTGGCACAGTACGCGGCATTATTGACCGCTATGTCGATCGGTCCGAGCGTCTTTTCAATCTCCCCGAACATCGTGAGAACATCGTTTTCGTTTGACACGTCGGCATAGACTGCCAGCGTTATGACGCCAAACCTTGCAGTCAATTCCTCCGCGAGCGATTGGGCGGCTTCAGGGTTGACAATATAATTAATTGCCACTCTGGCACCTTCTTCGGCGAGGATGGTTGAGATGGCACGTCCCAGACCGGTCGAACCGCCGGTCACCAGCGCGACCTTGTTTTTTAAGTGTAAGTCCAAGGTTATTGTCTCCTTTATTCTCTTATTCTCTCAAAAAACCGTATTCATAAACTTGAGTTATCCTCAAAAGTTGTGTATGGTTGAAA
>WRMR01000583.1 GCA_009776995.1 Planctomycetaceae bacterium
GATGGCCATTTACCCGATCACCCCCTCGTCTAATATGGGCGAATGGACAGACCAGTTGGCTTCCGAAGGCCGCAGGAATATTTTCGGCATTGTGCCGCAAGTGGTGGAAATGCAGAGCGAAGCCGGTGCCGCCGGTGCGGTGCATGGCTCGTTGCAGGCTGGTGCCCTCACTTGCACGTTTACTGCATCGCAGGGTTTGCTCCTGATGATCCCGAACATGTTCAAAATTGCCGGCGAACTGACGCCGACCGTGTTCCACGTTTCGGCGCGTACCGTTGCGGCACACGCCCTTTCGATTTTCGGCGAACACAGCGACGTGCTGGCCTGCCGCACAACCGGCTGGGCTTACCTCTGTGCCGTTGGCGTGCAGGACACACACGACATGGCCTTGATCGCTTATGCCTCGACATACAAGGCACGCGTCCCATTCCTGCATTTCTTTGACGGATTCCGCACCTCGCACGAAGTCAACAAAATTGAACCGCTTTCCGATGACATCGCCAGGCAAATGCTCGACCGGGACGCGATTGAAGCATTCCGTGCCAGAGCCTTGTCGCCGGAACACCCGGTCATTCGTGGGACGGCTCAAAACCCGGACGTGTTCTTCCAAACCCGCGAAGCCTGTAATCCGTTTCATGAAAAAGTCGCCGGAATCGTGCAGGCTGAAATGGACAAGTTCGCCAAACTGACCGGTCGTCAGTACAAATTGTTCGAATATTACGGCAGCCCGACCGCCGAAAACGTCATTGTCATTATGGGGTCGGGGGCCGGGGTGGTCGAAGAATACCTCGATTTCGTCAACGACGACAAAGCCAGCTTGGTCAACGTGCGTTTGTATCGTCCGTTCGACGTGGCCGCGTTCCTGGCCGCCATGCCGAAAACGGTCAAAAAAGTCGCCGTTCTCGACCGCACCAAAGAGCCGGGGACACTTGGCGAGCCGCTGTTCCAGGATGTGTTGACCGTGTTTGCCGAAAACTGGACGGGGACCTTGCCGACGATTATCGGCGGACGTTATGGCTTGGCGTCGAAGGAATTCACTCCGGCGATGGTCAAGGCCATTTATGACGAACTGGCAAAGCCCGCCCCGCAAAAACGCTTCACCATCGGCATCAACGACGACGTGAGCAAATTGAGTCTTGCTTACGACGCACATTTCTCGACGGAAAAAGACGACGTTTTTCGCGGCATGTTTTACGGGCTTGGCAGTGACGGAACCGTCGGCGCAAACAAGGACTCGACGAAAATCATCGGCGAAAACACGCCGAATTTTGCCCAGGGCTATTTCGTTTATGACTCGAAAAAATCCGGATCGGTCACGGTCTCGCACCTGCGTTTCAGTCCGCGGCCGATCAAAGGTTCGTATCTCATCACGAAGGCCAACTTCATCGCGTGTCACCAGTTTGTGTTCACTGAAAAACTCGACATGCTGGCGAACATCATCCCCGGCGGAACCTTCCTGCTCAACAGCCCCTTCGGTGTGGATGTCGTGTGGCAGCACATTCCCGTTGAATTGCAACAGGAAATCATCGACAAGAAACTCAAGTTTTACGTCATCGACGCGGTCAAAGTCGCGCATGACACCGGCATGGGCGGCCGCATCAATACGATCATGCAGACCTGCTTCTTCAAGCTGTCCGGTTTTCTGCCTGAAGCGGAAGCTATTGATCACATCAAAAAGGCGATCAAAAAAACTTACGGCAGCAAGGGCGAGGCGGTTGTCGCGAAAAATCACGCAGCGGTTGACGCCACGCTGTCCGCGTTGTACGAAGTCAAAGTGCCTGCTGCTACCGACTCGAAGCTGAAACGTCAGATGGGCATGACGGGCAAAAACGTCCCGAAATTCGTCAACGAAGTCCTCGGTGAAATTCTCTCCAATCGCGGCGACAATCTGCCGGTCAGTGCGTTTGCGCCGGATGGCACGTTCCCGACGGCCACCTCGCAGTACGAACGGCGGAGTATCGCCATTGACATCCCGATTTGGGACCCGGATTGCTGTATCCAGTGCGCCCAGTGTGCGCTGGTTTGTCCGCACGCGGCGATTCGCATCAAGCAGTTTACGCCGGAAGTTGCCGCGAATGCCCCCGCGTCGTTCCGCTGTGCCGACTGGAAAACGAAGGAATTCCCCGGTGCGAAAATGTGCATTCAGGTTGCCCCGGATGACTGCGTCGGTTGTGGTCTCTGCGTGGTCAACTGCCCCGGCAGGAACAAAGCCGTCGAAGGCAAAAAGGCGATCAATATGGAGACGAAACTCGATCACCTCGACGCCGAACGGGCCAATTGGGATTACTTCCTTTCGATTCCCGTTACCGACCGCGCTCTGGTCAATCCTGAAACGATCAAGGGTTCGCAGTTGATGCTGCCGCTGTTTGAGTTTTCCGGTGCGTGTGCCGGATGCGGAGAAACGCCTTACGTCAAGCTGGTTACGCAGTTTTTCGGTGATCGGATGCTGATTGCCAACGCGACGGGTTGCTCGTCGATTTACGGTGGCAACCTTCCGACAACGCCCTATTGCGTTGACGGCAACGGCCGCGGCCCGGCCTGGTGCAACTCCCTCTTTGAAGACAATGCCGAATTTGGTCTCGGTCTTCGATTGGCGGTTGACAAGCAACGCAACTACGCGGAAGTGTTGATGAAAAGTCTCAGCGGCAAAATCGGCGACAATCT
>WRMR01000584.1 GCA_009776995.1 Planctomycetaceae bacterium
AGACGGCGGTGCCGGACGAAACGTAGCCGATGTGCCGTCGCACCTGGGCCGATTGCGTGACCACGTCAAAACCGTTGATCGTGACTTTGCCCGCCGTCGGTTGGAGCATGGTGGCCAAAATGCGGAGTGTCGTTGTTTTGCCCGCCCCGTTCGGACCCAACAGTGCGAACACCTCGCCCGGCAGTGCGGAAAACGATATTCCGTCAACGGCCGCCAGCGGGCCGCGATCCAGGTCGTCATAAGTTTTGGTCAGGTTTTCAACGCAGATCATTGGGGAATAAATACCGGGAAACGGTCGTCATCGTCCTGTTCGTTGGGAGTGCTTTCCTGCTTGACTTCGTCCATGATTTTTCGGGCAAGATGATTTTTCACGGCGGCAAACTCCACTGCCGTCATCGCCCCCTCGTCGGCCGCTTCCCGAAATGCCGCAAGGTGGTCGGACAGGGATGGCGGTTTTTCTTTTTCGACTGCCCCTTTGCGGAGATTCGAAGCGATGTAATAGGCGATCACCGCAACGGTCGCAATGATCGCCGCGCCAAGAATCATCATGGTCACGGAATTCATGTCGAATGCCCCGCCCGGCTTTTTCGGCGCGGAACGCTGAGCGAACAGCCAGAAATCCTGGAACAAAATGAAAGCAGTGTCAAACATGGTGAGATTATACGCCAACCACATCCCCTTAGGCAAGAGCAGAGAGAACTGCAAAGGCGTTTTTTTTCCGGAAAATCGCAGTCTTCCTTTTGGTTTCTCGCAGAGACGCGGAGGCCGCAGAGGGGTTTGGTGTCTGATAAGCTGTTTTCTGTATTGCACTCCGTCAGGATTGCATCGCGAACGCCCACTGCCAATGCGTTTGACCACTGATGCGCCGGCCCCGTTTCGTCTGAGGATATCACGTCCGAGCTTTCGACCATCTCACCGATTTCATCGTACCAGGGTTGAACAAGCGCAAAGCGCAGCACGTTTTTCCAGAAAGGGGGTGAAAAACGTCGGAAAATTGAGAAAACGACCAGAAAGGTTTCTTGACATAACGTATTGACTTTACGACGCTTACCTACTAAAATACAAAGGGGTTAAATTTGGCCGAGAGCATTCCCCGGCGAACGCCTTGCGACGTGATTTTCTTTTCATCATTTCATCGAAATATTCATTATCCCATGTCCCACCCTGACCTGAATCCCATGTCGCCTGACGCGCCGTGTGACGCCTTGTTGATCGTTTCGTATGGCGGTCCGGAAGGACCGGAGGAAGTGCGGCCTTTTCTCGAAAATGTCCTGCATGGGCGCAATGTGCCGCAAGAGCAATTCGATGCGGTTGCGGCCAGGTACCATGCCATTGGCGGGGCAAGCCCGGTCAATGAGGAATGCCGCGCGCTCATTGGCGGACTGTTGCGCGGCGTCGATGACGGTCTTGGTTCGCCTGACGCGATTGCCGAACCGCGTGTGGATGACGTGTTTTCCAGAGTCAGGGAACTCCCGGTCTATTGGGGTAATCTCTTTTGGCACCCTTTGCTCGAAGATACGATTGCCGGGATGGCCGAAGACGGCATTCGACGAGTCATCGCGTTTTGCACGGTTCCCTTCGGTACGGAACACAGTGTGCGGAGTTATAACCGGGCCATTGACGCTGCGGTCAAAAAGGCAAACGTTCCCGATTTCATGGTGCGGCAAACGCGGCCGTTTTATCACCATCCACTATTCATTTCAACGATGGCCGACCGCTTGACCGAAACGCTTGCCATGCGCATTGACTGGGAAAACGAACTGCCGCCGCGAGATGACCGTCCGGCGGTTTTGCGCCGCCTGCCCGACGCGGCAAGTCATTTCATTCTTTTTACAGCGCACAGCGTACCCGTCACTGATGCCGAGATCGAATCGTACCAGGCACAACTGAAGCAAGCCGGCTCGCTGGTTGCTGATTTGGTGCAACTTGAACAATTCGGCATCGACTGGGACATTGCGTACCAAAGTTCCGGTAACACGCACGGTTCCTGGTGTGGTCCGAACGTGATCGAGTTCGTCAGATCGCTCCGTGAACGGTTCCCCGGCAAAAAAACGGTGATTGCCTGTCCCATTGGTTTCATGCTCGAAAACATGGAACTGTTGTACGACCTTGACGTGGAACTGCGGCAGCAATGCAAATCGCTCGGATGGAATTATGACCGGACATTGCCCGTTTCAGGACATCGCAAGACCATCGCCATGATCCGCGAACTTGTCGCCGAAGTTTATTCGCCACTCGTCCCCAGACGCTCATTGGGCACATGACGCTTTGCCGCCGATGCCGGTTCGACACAAGGCAAGACGCTTAGGACTTGCGCAGAAACAAGTTGTTTGATCATTCAGAGCCGCGACGGTCACGGTGCGATCATTCCGCTCGATCACTCTCGCGGCTCTGATGGAAATGGACACGTGAATTATTGCGCGATTCCTGACATTCTGATTGCTGTTCGTGACGCAGTGTCATTTGATCGGCACGAAATTCCGGCCGTTTTTGTTGCCTTGCACGTCGATGACCTGGCTGCCGTTGATGAGGAGTTGGTAGCTTACGCCTTCCGGGGCACCTTCAACAACAACACCATCGCGGGTCAGCTTGGCCGGGAACGGCGAGACCACACGAATGTTGCGGTCGTGG
>WRMR01000585.1 GCA_009776995.1 Planctomycetaceae bacterium
AGTGCGCGTCAATTTACAAGCAGAGAGCACCGCTGGTCAATGTCAGCCGCAAACCGGGCGAATGGCAAACGTATGACATTATTTTCAACCGCCCGGAACTGGAAACCGCCGACGGCAAGGTCGTTAAAGTCGTACGGCCCGGTCATCTGACGGTGTTCCACAACGGCGTCCTCGTCATCCACCACCACGAGATCGAAGGAACGACGTTTTGGCATACCGGACCCCACTATGAAGCCCACGCGCCGAAAGGGCCGATTCGGCTCCAGGATCACGGTGACCTGATGAAGTTCCGCAACATTTGGGTCAGGGAAATTCCCGACACCAACGAAAAACCGGCGAGAACCCGGGAGCCGTATTTTCAACAATAGGGATGAGGGTATGTCGAAATCCAAAAAGAAAGGCAAAAGCAAGGAAACCGTGTCCCCGAACGAGCGGGTGATCGCCGAAAATCGCAAGGCTCGACACGATTACCATATTCTGGAAACACTGGAATGTGGTATCGTGCTGGTCGGCAGCGAGGTGAAGAGTCTGCGCAACGGGGCGGTTTCCCTGGCAGAGTCCTACGGCAAAGTCAAGAGCGGTGAAGTTTGGCTGGTGGGTTGTGACATCCAGGAGTACGTGGAAGCGAACCGGTTCAATCACAAGCCGAAACGGGACCGGAAGTTGTTGATGCACCAGCGGGAAATCAAGCGATTTGCGATGCGGGCTTACGAGAAAGGATTGACTTTGGTTCCATTGCGATTATACTTCAGGAGAGGCTTGGCGAAGGTGCTTCTGGGCTTATGCAAGGGGAAACAGGACTTTGACAAGCGCGAGGCGAAAAAGAAAGCGGAAGCGGCTCGTGGGTTGCGATTATCGCTGATGAAACGCCGCTAAGAAACGGTTCGGGTCAGTAGCTCAGTTGGTTAGAGCGGGGGACTCATAATCCCTAGGTCGTGGGTTCAAGTCCTACCTGACCTAATTGGTGAACTTTCGTAAGTGCTTGCAACCAATGGAATTACGTCGCAAGTGCTTGCAATAAAAGGAGTTGGGGGCGTTAATTGGGGAGTGCGAATTTTCCCGCTTTCTGCCGTTTTCTGTCCATTACCGACGCTTTCCACTACCGTTTTCACTACCACTTTTTCGGCATTGTAGGCATCGAGAAAATCGCCGGAAAGTGATTGGATGTAATGCTCCTCCGCAACCTCCTGTGTATGACCGAGCCACTGGTTCACCAAGTATTCGGGGAATGTTTTGCGTAACTCCGTAGCACGACTCGACCGGCAGTTTTGAAACGGCTTCTCCCATAATTCAACCCCTGCCCGATTCGCAACCTTTTCAATCCAACTCGTTAGTGATTTTTTCGGCGTGATAACCGGCGGGACTTTAGACTCTGACGGAAAGATTAAGTCATCGCAACCTTCCGGCAACGTGTCAAAAAATTCCATAAATCGGTATTCCAGTTCCGGGAATAGCGGGACTTGCCGTTTCTCTTTGGCTTCGTACCGCTCCGTTTTTGGTGCATGGACCCAAAACCATTTTTCATGCCAATCGATTTCCGACCATCGTAACCCACATAATTCAGACGGGCATCGCAGACCTCCAAACCGGGCAAGACTTATCAGAAGCCGTTGTTTGGCGTTGGTACACCCCTCTAATAATCGCAGGTACTCTTCAACTGTAACGAAGTGGCGGCGTTTCGGGTTTCGTTGACTACCGAGTTTCACTGTTTCAAAAGGACTGTCGGTAATCAGTTTCCTGCATCGGGCAAGATTAAAAACCTGTCGGCAATGTTTGATGATTTTTGCAACCGTTGCCTCGCTGTACTCGTTTTTCAGTTCAAGACGAAACGCAACCGCATCATCCGCCGTTATTTTGTCAATGGGCGTATTCTCTCCGAAAAAATCCAACATCAGATTTTTCGATGTATTGAACGCCGCTACCGTTCGCCACTTCCAATCGGTACGTTCCTTTATGTAGTCGGTAATAAAGAGTCCCAGCGTCCGCCGTTGTCGCTGCCGCAGTAGCCCGGCTTTCACCAGTTTCGCGTGTAACTCGTCTCCGATGTTTGCCGTCCAATGAGCAACCTCAACGGAATAAGATTGAGCAGCGGCATTTGCGGCCTGTATTTGCTCAATCATCGAAAGGCAAAGCTGTGCCGCCTTTTTCGGCATCTTGCCAAGAGAAATCGTTACCTGCTTTTTGCCGTCGTAAAACCCAATCCTCCACGTTTGCGGGCGGAAATTGAAATGTGCAGCGCGTGGCACGTCAAACGTGCAGCGCATCGGGCGTAGTTTAGCCGAATTTTCCCGTTTTTGGAAGAGCATGCTCTTCCAAAAACGGGAAAATTCTTTCCATTTCACGATGACGTCTTCGTCGATTCTTCCGCGGCTTTGATGCGTTTCCGAGCGGCCCGCAGTCGGTCACTCTCACCGCTTGCCTCCAAAATGTGACACCGGTGCGTCAAACGGTCCAGAACCGCCCCCGTCCACCTTGCATTGCCCAAGATCTCCGGCCATGGCTCAAAGGGAAGATTCGTCGTGACAATCACACTCGTTCGTTCATAAGCCTGAGACACCACATCAAAAAACAACTCACTCCCGGCCTTGCTTGCCGGAACATAACCCAACTCGTCCAAGATCAAAAC
>WRMR01000586.1 GCA_009776995.1 Planctomycetaceae bacterium
CGCAATATCGTGTTGCAATTTTGCATCATGGATTGAGACTTTGGCATGACGTTTCGCAAGTCGGCAGTCCGTAACCTCAAAAATACCAACTTATTGACGGTGTGAGGTATATTTCGCATGGTTCACGTTGAAAAAGAGCAGGGAACGAGTACCAACCTGAAGCCAGTGATGAGCGTTTCAAAAAATCGTCGTCCTGAAAACTTGTATGAGGGAATCGCAACATGGCAACCGGTATGGTATAATCACGAGAACATCCGACGTCAATAACCATGTGTCCATGATAACGCTTTTTCTAACCATGCCGAAGCAAATTCCCTTCAAAGCAAATGTTTCCGATCTGCACCTTTGCCGCCGCTGTCCACGTCTGCTTGCGCTGAAACTTTCCGGCAAGTCCAACGCGTGGCAAGTGGGGCTGCAAGGCGAGTCCTTTTGCGGTAAAATTTTTCACAACGACGTCGCCGCGCCGTTTCATCGTGACGCCGCCGGGCAAAAGGGAGTGAAAAAGCGTCGCGAAATCCTTGATCTCTTCAAGAATCATTCACACAACCCGGACGAGTTGAAAAAAGAGTTGCTCACACTTGTTTACCGGAACTATCTTTCCCCCTACCTGGACGTGAACAGCCAAACTCTCAGCACGTCGCAAATCGAATCACTTGGTCGGTGCATCGTGAAATGGGGGGATTTTCTGACCGATTTCTTTTGTGGCAATTCCGATGATCTTGACAACCTGGCAGCGTTCGTGAACCACGCTTTTCTGCCGCCGGAAAAAATCTTGAAATCGCAATACACCGCCGGCGACGGCTCCATCCTCACGGTATCCGGCAAATTCGATTGTGCCCTGTTGGATAGGACACACGGTGAGGTGTTACTTGTCGAATTCAAATGCCTCCGGGAAACCGATGTGACCGAAGAGCTTGCGCAAATGGCACTCTATGCCTGGCTGATTCGCGAAAACACGGGGCTTTCGCCGCGAACCTGCGTGCTTTATCTCGAAGAGGAAAAACCGGCGGCAACCTTCTCCGCAACCGAAACCGCCGGAGTGATTGCACTGTTGCCACAACTGTTTGAGAACGCGATCCATGTCATTCGAGCCGTCCATTCGGGTGAGAAATCCATTCCCAAAACGGATCATCCGCAACTCTGCAACGAGTGTCCTTACAGGGAGGATTGTGATGTGCGGTTTGGCAACATCCTGTCTGTGCCGGACGGCCATTCGGAAGCGGACGATCATTTGCAACGTTTGGTCGATTACCTCGGCAAACACAGACTCCCGGTCGAACCGGTCGGCTACATCAACGGCCCGCGATTCATCCGTCTCAAGATTAACCCGCGTCCTGAAAAAGGCGTCACGGTCGCAAAAATCCAGCGACTGGCCAACGATATGAAGGTCGGTCTTGATTTGGCCAATCCGCCGTTGATCCAGGCGCAAAGCGGATACGTCAGCGTCGATGTCCCCCGCAGGAACATCAAGCCGTTGTTGCTGTCGCCGCTCATCCGCGATGGGGAAGCAACTCGCCCCGATTCCGATGTCGCTGTGCCAGTCGGAGCGGAAATCGACGGCAAGACGTTTTGGCTGAATTTTGCTGATCCGGCCATGTCGAGCGTTCTCATCGGCGGAACCAGCGGGAGCGGCAAAAGCGTACTTCTGCAATCGCTTGTTCTTGGGCTTCGTTTGGCCAACCCGAACGTGCGGACGGAGTTTACGCTGATCGACCCGAAACGGGTGACGTTTATGAAAATCCCGTTGGAAAAAATCGACGCCGAGTTGATTTGCGACCCGCAACCGGCATTGGAACGCCTCACGCAACTGGTTGAGGAAATGGAGCAGCGATACTGCCTGCTGGAATCGGAAAAATGCTTTGACATTGAAGCATACAACTTGGCCAATTCGCAGACGCCGTTGACGCACCATGTTACGGTGATCGATGAATTTGCCGACTTGATGGTCGATAAAAAGGCGAACAAAGAGCTGGAACTCGTCATCCAGCGTCTGGGGCAGAAAGGCCGCGCGGCGGGTTTTCATTTGGTTTTGGCCACACAGCGTCCCGAGGCGAAGGTCATTTCGCCGCTCATCAAGGCGAACCTGCAAGTGAAAATCGCCATGAAGGTCACCTCCCAGGCGAACAGCAAAATCATCCTCGACGAAGACGGCGCGGAATGCCTGATCGGGAACGGCGACATGCTCCTCGGCGGCAGTGTCAAGCCCGTGCGGCTGCAAGGAGCGTGGGCATCGGCAACGGATTATGAGGCGTTGACACGGTGTAACCGTCTTCGGTAAAGGCGGAAAATACGGACTTCTGCAATTTCCGTTTTTCCGCGAGTTCTTCGCTAAAAAACAGGATTGGACATGCTATTTCATGACAGTTCATGTCATGCAAAACAGATACGAGAATTGAAGAACAACGTCATGTCCGGTCACAATCATGGAACCAGAAAGATGCGGCATATTTTCCCTTGGCTCGTGGGAGCATTTGCTTTTTTTGCGCTGGCGGCAACGTCACCGATGTTGCCGCTGGTGTGGGACGAAGGTGAGTTGATCAACCGTGCGGCACTGGTTAAACGCTGGAGCGGGCAGGCAATTGACCACCTGCGCGGGAACAAAAAGGAACCATCGCCGTTTTCGC
>WRMR01000587.1 GCA_009776995.1 Planctomycetaceae bacterium
AGAGCAGAACGCAGAGTGAAAAACACTTTGAACTTTGCGTTTTGAACTTTGCTCTCTGTATTCTGCACTTTCCCGCCGGAATAATCCCTCTGCGCGTTATAATGCGTCGTTGGCAGGTCATAAAACACAGAACAGCCGACGTTCAAAACATCCTCACAGGATGTAAAAAACATCCTCAACGCGGTAAAAAACGTCCCCGACGATGTGGAAAACACCCCATCTCAGGTCAAATACTTCCCAAAAAAGGAAAATATCGCATTGCGTCAAAGAATGCGCCTTCGATTGAGAAAGTGCAGAACACAAAGTTCAATCCGGGCCGCAACGGTTAAGGACGCAATATCTGGTCACTGCGGAACAAAGGTCATTCGATTTCATCGTGTTCGCGGAAAACAGTTTCGAGAGCTTTGGTATTGCGTTCGATGGCCAGGATGGTCGTTTGCGACTCGATGCCGTCACTACTGACAGCAACGATGGGGTAAACCTGGCGTTTTTCCGGCAGTGGAAACCGAAACGAAAACCGGCCGTCGGATTGCAGGGGAATCGGTTCGCTTTTGATGGACAGTTGCACATCGGGCTGTGTCTTGCCGTGAATCACGACATCGACTTCCAGTTCGACTCTGACCCTTTCGATCGGTCCATCTTCGAACCGCGCAATGGCCGGAGTGGGGACCGTCCGCTTGCGGCGATCCTCAAACAGCTCGCGATTCTGGTGCATCCTGGAATTGCGACCGCCGTTGAGTTGGAAATCACGTTCCGCTTCGCGTGATGTGCCGCCCTGACGTCCATCCCATGCCCCAATGCCGATGGTGGAGTCACGGATTTCCGGCGTTTCCGCCGTATTACTCGACTCAAGCGGGAAAAACCTGCCTTTCATGGAAACATAGCCGATTTCCACGACAAAACATGCCGGCGGGTCCTGCACGTTAATGTACCAGTTATTAATCTGACTGTGCAACCTGATATCGCGCACTTGGAGACGACGCTGCCGACTGATGCCATCGGAAATGATCTTGGACAATCTGAGAATTGGGACGGCGGTGTGCCAGTCAACATCCATGGCCGCCTTGGCACGCTCGACCAGTTTGACGTTCAACTCCCAAAACACATGCAGCCAATAGGAATCACAGGCAGTCAGCACGAGGCGGTCTTCGTGTTCACCGTCGAACACACCGCCCAGATCGCGGGATCGGGTCAGACTTTCATTCATGCCGATTTTGCGCGAACTCGGAGCGTCGTGATCCTCATAAAACCGGAAAGGCTCCGGCTTGGGTTTGGGTTTCGGCTTGGGCTTCGGCTTCGCAGGCAAAACGGTGTGAGGTAACGTCTGTTGCGCAGAAGTTGCGGTTATTGCGGACTTGGCGACGGTTTCCACCGTTTTTTTCCCCGAAGAAATGGGTGGCGGGGATGTTGTTTTCGGAGTTGCAACAGTCTTAGGTTTGGGAGAAGACTTTGCCTTTTTTGTTACAATAACCGGTGCAACAGTCCTTTTTTTTGTTTCCGTAATTTTTTTCTTCGCTTGGGTAAAAGATAACTTAGCCGATGATGTTTTTTTTGATGGAGTCGCCTTCTTGGCAGCCGTTCTGACTGCTACGGGTGTTTTTTTTCCGGTTGCTGTCTTTGCTGTTGCTTTAACTTTCGCCGCAGCCTTGGCCTTAGCCATTTTTTTGAGTGCAGAAATCAATTCGGCTTTGCGCATGTCGTGCCAGCCGCGAATACCCGTTTTTCTTGCAATATCGGCAAGTTGCTTGACTGTCAGAGTTTCAAGTTGGCCTGGAATCATCACTTGGGTGATCTCCATGATTCTGTTTTGTTGGATCAAGTGTTTCAACCCGCCCTGGCAAAACCAAATTTCACACTATCTATCATATATAAACTACTTCCTGAAATCAATATCTGTTTTTCATTTTGTGTATTTTTTGCAATCTATTATTTTGTATTTCTGCCTTGGGTGATTTTTGGGAATTAATGTATTTTTTTGTGACACAACGTACTTTCTTCCTAATCGTTTCTGTTTTCATCACCTTAATCGCCTTTGCCACTTGACAGTCTTTTTCGGTTGAATAGGATTGTTTAGATATAAAATTATTGGTAAACAAAGACTGTATCCAGTTGCTATTGCGATCCCATCGTGTGATAAAGTCGGACTCCACAAGGGTTTTGCCATGCCTGTTTCTGATTTGCCGTCCGATGATTCAAACAGTGCCCCAGTCACTGATGAACGTTCCCTTCTTGCGCTTGGATACATGAGGGCAACGGTCATTATGACGATGGCATTGGAAATGGCTTTGCCGGTTTTCCTGGGAGTTTATGCGGATTATAAACTGGGAACGAAGTGCCTTTTTTTGATTTTTGGTGTTTTTTTTGGTTTTTGTGCAATGATTGTTAATTTTGTTAAGTTAATACAATCCAATGAGTTCCACCAAACCGTCAGTTCAAAGAAACGTGTTAAAAAGGACAATGCAGATAAATAGGTTGGCTTGTTGGCAAGCTGGCAGGTCTATTCAAAGGGCAAATTGGTGCTAAAATACCCGCTTATTGTATCAATACCATGCTATAGTGGGGGAATGGTTTTGATTGGCCTGACGGCAGGAATTGTCATTGCGATTATTTCACCGCCT
>WRMR01000588.1 GCA_009776995.1 Planctomycetaceae bacterium
TGACCGCCGTGGCCGGAATGTCGTCGACACCAAACAGTCGCCATTGATGGGCCATGATCGCAGTTGGCTGCGTTTGGATCGTGCACCAGTTGGGAGTTCCCGGTCTGGCCCAGTTGGTTTTTGCGTTGAGCCAGATGTTGTAATCGTTCAACTCCAGCGACGATAAAATCGGATCACGGTTGACCAGCAGAATATCAACAATATTGCGGCTGTAATCACGGGAACCGCTATCCGCCGAACAAACCAACGGAATGCGGCGATACGCGTCTGCGTTGCGCACAAGTTGGACGCGCTGTTGCGTCTGTTCGATTTCCCCCTGGGTCAGATTCCGCCCCATGTCCCTTATGTCCCAGGCAAGGATTGGGTTGCGATTCCGCGCGAACATGCGACCGATCACGTCGAGACTGCTGTTACCAGATTTGATTTTGCCGTCGTCGGTCATACCGGTACTGTTGAGAACGGAAACAAATGGACGCAGTATTTCGTTTTCCGGCGGCGGACAGATGACCCAGACGCCAAGTTTCCAGGCTTCTTCGAGCAGTGCCTCCGTGGGCGGTTGCCGTAGCCAGATTGTGTTGAACTGCAAGCCTGCCAGAAACGTCAGCGGCTCGCCGCGATATTCAACTGCCCGCACGCCGAATTGCAGATTGCCGTTGATCCAAAGCATCTTGCTTTGCGCTGTTATCCGGCACCCGTCGTGCGGCTTGCCCCGACTGATACGGTCTTCCAAAATGTGTTCGGGAAACTCACCCTCATGCTTGTACAAATCGGGTTGGTCGGACAAGCGCGATGCCAAACCTCCGATGTTTCCCAGTCCTCCTGTTCGTGACATGCCCGGTTCGTAAGATGCCGGAGTTGCAGGGAGTATGGTCGTTTGCGCCGGTGTTCCGGCGATTGTGTTGCCCGATGTCGCATTTTGATCGTTCGGATAAAACACCGCCCTGTCATTACCGCCTGCGACCAGCATGATCGGGTTATCCTGGAGTTGCAGGCTTTGTGCATTCGCGTCAGATGGGAAGCCGATTCCGGATTGCTGCGAATATTGTTGTTGCAAATTCCGCGTTTGTTCCAATAATTCCTGAGGGATATGACGTGTCACAGGCGGGTCGTCATGGCTGATGGTCGGCAGTTGCAGTGATTTTTGAGATTTTGTCCAGTTTTCATCAGCAACGGCTGTCGGTTCGACCTCGACATTGATACTGGACGTTGCGGTCCGGTACAGGCCGATTTTGCGGAACAGCCACAAGACGTTTTTCGGATTGAAAACCGGTTCCGCCTCGAATTTCGCGCGAAGCCCTTGTGAAATGGTCATGATACCATCAGCTTGCAGGTCATCAAGCCAGATATGGCTTGTCGTACCTGCAACATGGCAACACAAAATCAATCGCCGCACGTAAGCCTGCGACGTGTCAATGGGAACCGTGAGTTCAAGCCGGAGATTTTTTGCCTGCCGTTCCAATTCGCCCAAGTCGGCTTTGACCCGGAGTTGTTGCCATTCGCCCTGATTCGTGTATTGACTGCCCGGCAAAAGCAGTGTGACCGGGTTCCCGTCCGGGGTCGTTGATTTCGGCAACACAACTTCCAATGCGCAAATGACGTCCGTTTCCTGCGAACGAACCCAAATACCGACATTCAAATCATCAATCAGGTAAGGCAGAAGAATCGAATGTCCCACAAAATAAATGCCGCTGTTGACAAACTGACACTGCCAGGTTTCGCTTTTCCCGTGAATGGCAATATTGGAAACGCGCGCATGATTCAATAATTCTCCACTGGGATCAAGATGAAGCATTTCCCACGAGGTCTGGTTGGAATCAAAGGTTTCCTCCAATGCCGGCGTGTTCCTCCATTGTCCGAACACAAGTCCGTTACAAAAGCAAAACCAACCCAACAGGCAAGCAACCGCCGCGCGCACCAGCCAACACCGGTTCGTGTTGCCGAACCGGAATTTCGCCTTTTTTGTTTTCTTTGGCAGTTTAACCATTTTTCCGTGATGGTGTTACTTTGTGCAATCTCACTTGAGCGAATGGAGTTGCAAAGAAAATTTTGTGTATTTTAGCGGGTTTTACTTTTCTGCAAAAGGCCAATTTGAAAGAAAAAGCCAAACACCTCGCGTCAAACGCCACAATACTTTCGAACGCCATTTGGCTGGCATTAATTTTATGACCTTTGTGGAAAGCTTTGTGGCCTTTGTGTTAAAAGATTTCAACACAAAGATCACCAAGGAGTGCACAAAGGTCACAGACATAAAATGCAAAGTCCATGACGTTGTACGGTATATACCATATAGCATCAACCGCCAAAAACAGGTATTACCAAAATTGAGAAATTATGTTATACTGTCCCACGCTATTCATCTGGCATTTTCAACAGGGTAGCAACCGGAAACGTAAGTGAACCGACCGGTTCAACGGTACCGCACCCGAAAAACCCGCCGATTACGCACCGGGCTGCTGTTTTAAAACTTCACTTTCTTGGCGTTCGACAGTAGACATCCGGAAGCCTCGAACAGCATCAATCATGAAATCTTTTGGTTAAGGAATCAAAACATGGCAAAAAAAGCGGTGGAAACAGAACCTGTCAAAAAGGAAAAATCAACGAAAGCAAGTGC
>WRMR01000589.1 GCA_009776995.1 Planctomycetaceae bacterium
AAACTCCGAACTCCTCATTCCAAACTCCTCACTTACGTTCCCCAAGTCCATTCCGTGCCTGTGGGGCGGTCTTCGAGCGTGATGCCTATGGCAGCGAGGTCTTTGCGGATTTTGTCGGCGACGGCAAAATCCTTGGACTGTCTTGCGTTCGTCCGCAATTCGATGAGCAACCGCATCAGCTTGTTGACCAGTTCGCTGTCATCCGAATCGGCGTCGGTATTCCGGCCAAAGGACTTTTCTCGGGGCATTTCGCGGAACAGTCCGAGCGTCGTTGTCAGTTCACGCAACACGTTGGCACCGTGTTTGAGGACACGTATTTTGGCCGGGTCGGGCTTGCCGCTTTCCAGTTTGTTGTCGTCGGCGAACTTGTTGAGCAGCCGTAAAATATCGAACAACACGCCGATGGCCGCGCCGGTGTTGAAGTCGTCGTCCATCGCCTCCAAAAACCTGTTCCGCTGTTCGGCGATGGCGATGACCAGCTCGTTGGTTTTCGGTTCATAGTCACCGTCCGAGCGTCGCGTCGGCGGTTCCAGGGAATAATACAATTCCCCCGTGATGCGTGCGTAACGCCGAAAAAACCGATAAAACGTTTCCAGACCGGTTGCAACTTCGTTCAGCCTTTCGACACTGTAATCAATCGGCCTGCGGTAATGCGACGAGAGCAAAAAGAAGCGGATCGTTTCCGGGTCGAACTCCTCAAGCAGGTCACGAAACGCACGGGAACCTTTCGATTTGCTGATTTTGCCCGCTTCCTGCGATTGTAAATCACCGGTTTCGGCTTCACGGGTATTACGGCCTCCGACCTTGCCGACCTCACTCGACGCTTGCATCAGTCCGTTGTGCAACCAGTATTTCGCCATCGGGCAACCGTTCCGCGACTCACTTTGGGCGATTTCATTTTCGTGATGCGGAAACACCAGGTCCAAACCGCCGCCGTGGATGTCGAAGGTTTTGCCGAGCAACTCGCCGCTCATGACGCTGCATTCGATGTGCCAGCCCGGCCGGCCATTGCCCCAGGGCGAGTCCCATGATGGTTCGCCCGGTTTGGCCGCCTTCCAAAGAGCGAAATCATAAAGCGAACGCTTCTGGCCCGCCGTCGAACCGCCTTCGCCCTGCATCTGGTCGAGACTGCGGTGCGACAGTTTACCGTAACCGCTGACTTTGACCACGTCGAGATAGACGTCGCCGTCCGCCGGATAGGCAAATCCCTTGCCAACCAGGTCGGTGATAAAGCCGATGATCTGCCGGATGTATTCTGTCGCCTTCGGGAAATGATCGACATTCGCGCGGACGCCCATTGCGTCAAGGTTCCGCATGTAATCCTCCGTCATTTCCTCCGCAACCGCCGCCATCGGCATGTTCCGCGAATTCGCCTCGGCGATGAGTTTGTCGTCAATATCGGTAATATTAATGACAAAGGTGACTTCGTAACCGTTATAGACGAGATAACGTTTGATCGCGTCAAAAATCACCGGGCCAACCATGTGACCGATGTGGCTTGGTTTATAGACAGTCGGCCCACAGAGATAGATGCCCGCTTTGCCCGGATTGACCGGTTGAAACTCTTCCTTGGTTTTGGTCAGCGTATTATAGACGCGAATCATGGCGTTACCTTTGCTTCCGAGAATAATGAAACGGGAATTTTGTTCCATTATACCACAACGCGAAAAATGTGACAAGATTTGCTTTTTCGTATCTGTTCACGGGTTATGCTTTTTATACCGTACAACGTTGAACGCACCCAACACGTTCCAACGCTTGCGATCCGACGGACTGCGGATAAAAACTCGTGTGAAACACCACAAGCAACCCAGGAATGCCGCTTGAACAAAGTGAGCGGCATCGACGAACAACAATACCGACTCACCGGCCTTTGCACTCGCTATTTCAGGCTCCAAAACGTTTTTTTAAAATCCGCCTGCTTGTCCAAATCCGCCCTTGTCAGGCCGACTTGAGCAAGGTCGGGACAAAGGGCAAACCTGTCCCTATGAAAGCTGTACAGGTCAAACGTGTGGGCGACAAAAGGGGAGAAACTTTTTCGACAAAACCCTACTTCATGCCACGAAACCGATGCGTTTTTCGCGTCTGATGCCGCAAAAAGATGGGTAGCAAAAAATTCCCAGACCCAAGAAGTGGAATATTGGGAAAAAAGAGGGAAAACCTGATGTCGTCAAACACGTTATCTGAGCATATTTCGGGCTTTCAAAATATGCTCTTTGCTTTCCACAAGTCTTGTTTTAAGAAAAAAACTTAAAACACGCCCGACAGGATTCGAACCTGTAACCCTCGGTTCCGAAGACTACGCAATGTACGTGTTTCAAAAACAAGCGTGAGTTGCCGCAACTCTTTGTTCTGCATATAGTTGTATAAAGTATTGCATCCAGCTTTTCGGGTTTTGCCACCTAAAAAAGAGTGACGTTTTGCTCCATTTTGCGACGTATTGGTTG
Source organism: Planctomycetaceae bacterium (assembly GCA_009776995.1). Lineage (GTDB taxonomy): Bacteria > Planctomycetota > Planctomycetia > Pirellulales > Thermoguttaceae > WRMR01. The sequence continues at coordinate 2,448 of WRMR01000589.1, forward strand.
TGCCCGTTTTCGTGCCCACGAAAATTCTTGAATATGTGACACAATCATTTGGTTAATCAACTATCAAAGGTACGTTTGGAATCTTATCAAATTTTGCTTCGGTCAACCGTTGCGAAACCCTATCATGGAGTAAATCAGGACACGAACACTCGTT
>WRMR01000590.1 GCA_009776995.1 Planctomycetaceae bacterium
GCGACACAGCGATGGTGGTTGAATCGACGGCCGGCGTTTGCTGGATGGCACCGCTGGATTTGCCGTTCGAAGCATTGGAACACGGCGTCGTTTCAGCAAAGTCGGGCATACTAGGCATTGGCAGTTATCACAATAGCGGCGTCAACGCCGCAATGGCGAATGGCAATGTGGATTTTTTCCCAAATAGCCAATCGTTGGAAGACGTTAAGATGTTGAAAGAAAGAGTGCGGATTAAGTTGCCAACAGACGGTGCTGATTCGCAGATCAACTCCACCATACCGGAGTAAACCATGTCCTCTGTCATTGAATTTCGCCAGGTGGACTTTGCCTATCAACGGGATTGGGCTCTCGAAAACGTGAGCCTTTCGATCACAACGGTTCCAGAATTTTGATCGAGATATGTTCCCACGGCAATTCTTCCGTTGTGTCATAGGGGGAATGCACGATTGCGTCGAGATCAACGCCGGCCGTTTCACAGGCCGTATGCCAAAGGTCAGGTCGAAAATGTTCCCGCCAGGCGTCGAGCCGCGCCCCGTTGCGCCAGGCGGTTTCGATGACCTCGCCCATCCGGCGGTCGCCGCGCGCGATCATCGCTTCGGCCAGACTCGTTTCCAGTCCGTGGTATTTGACCTGCACCGCGCGAACGTGTTTTGCCTCGCGGAGGCGACGATGCGTTTCGGAAAAATACTCGCGGCGTTGCATCCCGTCACGTTGAAACGGCGTTTGCGGTTTGGGGATAAAATTTGACACGCTTGCGACAATTGCCGGAAACCGCTTCAAAATCGACTTGCCGAGAAACGCGATGTCTTGCGAAAGCGAAATGATGCCGTCAATGTCGGCGGTTGTTTCGCCCGGCAGACCGCACATAAAATACATTTTCACCCGTGAAAAACCGTTCTCAAACGCACTGCGGCAGCCTTCGAGCAGATCGTCGTTGGTTACCTGTTTGTTGATGCGTTGCCTCATTGCGTCGAGTGCCGCTTCGGGCGCGATCGTCAGCCCCGACGAGCGTTCCGTCGTGAGTGCCTGCGTCACGCCCGAAAGCTGGTGGTTGACCCGCAGACTCGGCACGGTAATCGAAATTCCCAGCGGCGTCAGCGTTTCGCGAAGTCGTGCCATCAAAGCGTCAAAATCCGGGTAATCGCTCGACGAAAGCGAAAGCAGCGACACATCACGCACACCCGTCGCAAGACAGGCGTCACGGGCGGCGGTGACAATCGATTCGACCGGGCGAATGCGAATCGGACGCTTGATCGGCCCACTTTGGCAAAATCGGCAACCACCGGGGCAGCCGCGCATGATCTCGACCGAGATGCGATCCTGTACGCTTTCGATGAGCGGCAACACCGGATTGGTCGGCATCGGGTAAGCATTGATGTCGGCCACCACGGCACGGCGAATCGTTTCCGATACGCCCGACTCGGTGGGTCGCGGTCTGCCCAGGCGACCGGCGGTGGTCATTTCCGCGTGATAAAAACGCGGCACGTAAACGTAAGGAAATCGCCGTGCCAGGGCGAACAAGGCCTCGTTGCGATTTGCGCCCGACTGCCGGAGTTCGAGCCAGGCGTCACAGATTTGCGGCAATGCCTCTTCGCCGTCGCCGACGACAAACAGGTCGATGAACCGTGCCATGGGTTCCGGATTGAACACCGCCGGACCGCCTGCGATGACAAGCGGGTGCGTCATGGTGCGCTCGTCACCACGAATCGGGATGCGTCCGAGGTCGAGCATCGTCAGCACGTTGGTGCTGCAAAGCTCGTATTGCATCGTGAAACCGAGAACGTCGAAACGGTCGAGCGGCGTAAAGGTTTCGAGACTGTAAAGCGGCAGGTGATTTCGCCGTAAAATGCCTTCCATATCCGGCTGCGGGCAGAACACCCGTTCGCAAACCCAATCGTCGCGGCGGTTGATGATCGCATAAAGCAGTTGCAGTGCGTAATTGCTCATGCCAATGGTGTATAAATCAGGGAACGCGAAACAGAACCGCCCGCGCACCGCGCCGGCAGGCTTGACCACGCTCCCCGGCTCGCCTCCGATGTACTGCCCCGGCGTTTGGACGTCCGGCAGCAACAGACTTTCAATTTTCGCCCGCAGTCCGGCGTCGAAATCACAGGCGTTCATCGTTCTTTCATTTTTCGTCATGGGTGACTTTGTTCGGCGTGTTCTTTTTCGCCTTTTGCTCCCGCAGAGGTGAACCCGGAATCAAGTCACCCCGATTTGGCTTCATGCTCGATTTTTTGGCGTTGCCATTCTTCGCGGACGGCTTTGCCGCGAGTCTCGCCGTCCATGGCAATTGCATGCACGTCATAGTTGAATTCTTTGGCGTGTTCTTCACGCAACCAATGAAGCTCCTGCATAACCGGGTCTTCCCAGTTATTCGGATCGTAAATAAAGGTCGAGGTCATAATGTTCTCCTCGCTCACGTAATTATACCTTCCCAACGACACGATGGTCAAGGCAAAATAGCATCATTCGTCATCGTCCGTCTCATCCTCGTCAAGCCGGATTTGCCTGTCATTGCAGATGGCCGAGTACATTTCCGAGAATTTTGGGGCGGGTTTGGCCGGCGGCCAGAACACTTCGCGGCGAATCTT
>WRMR01000591.1 GCA_009776995.1 Planctomycetaceae bacterium
AAGCACCTCTGAAACGCCGCCGGCCCCAAGAATCCGCGTGCGTACCGTCCAATCAGCAAGCGAGCGGATTTCCATCGGCGAGAGTTCATTTGCCTCGTCCCAAATGGTCAGGTACATGATCTGCCCCATCATGGACCCCATCGGTGCGATACGCGGTACGATACCGGACGGCAACTGACCGGTCACAAGACGCAAGCGTTCGTCAACGATTTGTCGGCATCGGATTGCGTCCATGTTCCAATCGAACTCGATGGTCAAAACAACGAGTCCGGCGGTCGAATTACTGCGAAGTGCCGTAACGCCTGTCGCTCCATTGAGATAGGTTTCAATGGGCGTAGTAACGAGCGACACAATTTCTTCCGGTGCCATACCGGCGCACTCGACCATGACAATGACACGGGGACGAGTCAAGTCGGGGATCACATCGACTGGCAGTTGTGTGGCTTGATAGAGTCCTGTGCCCAGTAAAATTACGGCAAAAGCCAGAACGAGAACTCGGTTATTGAGCGAGAGTCGTATGAGTGCGTTGAACATGAATGGGATGTGCCAAAAGTTAACAGGGCGACAATTGCAAGATTGCGGTTCCGTTGATGTTTGGAGTTCTCGTGCTTGTAAGGCTTTGTTTAATGTGAATGCCCATCGCAACCTTGAAATGTGTCGGCACCGGTCTGGTTAGCGGCTTCGATGGCGGCAAGGATGAAATTTGCCCCCCGTGCTGCAACTTGGGCACCGGGAAAAATGGAACCATCATTGGCAATGACAACGGCATCCTTCGTGCGGTGAATCACATGGACAGGAGTTTTACGCCAAATTTTTTTGTCGTCTTCGTTACCGACCCACTCGAAAACGTACATTTCCTGGAAATCCTTTGCCACCGCATCCACCGGAAGCACAATACAATTCGGCAACGGTTCATATTCGACATGCAATTCGCAACGCTGCCCCGGTTTGAAATGCCATTTGATGTAACGTCGCAAATTGCTTTCGCCGTTGACTTCGTAATCAGTGAACCGGTTTTTCAAATCAACGTAACAGAAAAGCGTCCCACTGACCGTATCGATTCGATTGTCAACGGAGCGCAGGAGCATGCCGGGAACGGTTTCACGGGTGCCGTCGCCTTCGAATATTGCAGTAACCCGACTTCTTGAATTTAGGGCAATGACCAGTGCTTTTTCGTTGATCGCAAAAACCTTGCCGCGAATAGCGAGTTTGCAATAATCGGTCAGTTGGCAAAGCGAGTCGCCGACAGCAATGTTTTTGCCGACCGAAACAAACAATTCGTCGATGGTGAAAATGTGCACTTCGTCGTCCGCGTGGGCTGTTGAGGCGATGTTCCCCTCGTTTTCAAACGGCGGGGCATAAACCGTCATGCTGCGAATAATCGCACCATTTGCCTTCAAGGACTCCGTCACGTCCGCCTCGCTCAGGCCTTGAAGGAGCAGAATGTTTTTTTGAATTTCGATCTCCGAGTCGATTTGGAGTTTTTCGTACTCCAATTCCCGGCGTTGCCGAGGAATGATCTGAGGATCAAGCCCGGAAAGCCGCGTCAGTTCGGCGGCATTGATTTCCCGTTTTTTCAATAGCGTCAAAAATTCCGTCTGGGTTTTCACCAGTTCCTGTTGATTAAGCAGAATGTCAAAGAGCGGTTCACCCGGTTCGACGGCGACGCCGGATTCGTGGTAAATTTTTGTAACGACCCCGGAAACCGGCGACGGCACGATGATCGTCGAAAAACCGGGCCGTTCGACGACAACACCGGGAAAAGAAAACGATTTGTAAAAATCGACCGCTTCGACCGTCACGATTGCAGAATCGCCAAGCCCGATATTCTTGGCTGCTGTGAGATTGAGTGCGATTTCAATCACGTCCTCGCGTTCATGGTTGTAATCGTCGTGGTCGTCATCGTCGTCATACGGCAGAAAACGCTCAATCATCGTTCCCTCGACCATGCCGTAAAGGACCGTTCGAACCGGCTTCACGGTTACTGCCGGGACATAGATCGCACTGGCGATGCCAACACCAATCAACGCGGCAATAACGACGGAGCGCGATGGTTTTTGCGAAATTTTTTTCATGTGTTATTGGCAGATTTTAAGGTATTGTCAGCCCTTATTTTTCACTCTGTCGCGGGTTAAAAAAAATCTTTCCGTGAGCCGTAAACGCAAGAGAGCGGCATTTTAATTTCAACTTTTCTGATGCGTCCCAACGAAAACGGACCGCGAATGACACCAGCAACATGATGTCGTTGACCGAAACCGGATTTTCTAAGGCGTAACGCTTGCGAATTTCGTTGGCCCGTGTCGCAAAAGACACGACCGGGATTGTAGAGGATGGATTTCCCGCCGTCAAGTTCGCGAGAAAGATTTTTTCAAATTTTCTTGGTACGGATCAAAAAAAACCAGCACGTTATCAAATAAGAAACTGGGCAAGATAGAACGAGTCGTTGGTCAACCGAGGTGATATAACCTTTTGGTTTTCCGACAAAAAGTAAGGGTTCCAGGAACCGCATTTGTTGACGAGTGCAAGCGGTCGTGGTAGGGTTCTCAGCGGGGCGTTTTCGGCTTCCACCGGTCGGGGAGCATCT
>WRMR01000592.1 GCA_009776995.1 Planctomycetaceae bacterium
TGTGAGTTTTTGATTTTGATATTTTGTGTGCCGGAAAACCCTTACAGTAAGGGTTTTTTACCGAAGAAGGTACGCACATGCCAAAACTCATTAACCGAAATCCGAAGTTATCTAAACTGGGGAAGTATGCCGTTGTCTATTATCGCGGCAAAATCCATTATCTCGGTCGTCATGGAACGCCCGAAGCGTTGACTGCCTATAATCGGCTTTGTGCCGAGATACAGGCGAATCCCGTTTTTCCTCCGCCCAGCGGAGAAAAGCGCATTACAGTTCGCGAACTGACTGCCGCATTCCTCGATCACGCGAGCGCGAACCTTGACCCTACGAGTTATTCCTTCTATCGCGTCATCATACTCGATTTTCTAGACAATCTCTATGGGGACGAGACACCGGTCGAAGAATTTACCCCCCGTTGCCTAAAATTAGTTCGAGATGAGTTCGTGCGCTCATGCCGTTTTTGCCGAAATATCGTTAATCGATGCACTAAATGCGTCATTGCGATTTTTGCATGGGGAGTCGAAAACGAACTGGTGCAGGAGACGACGTGGAGAGCATTGAAAACCGTAAAAACGTTGGCGAAAGGACACCCCGGCACGTTTGACCACAAGGAACGTGAAGCCGTTCCTGATGAAGTTATTCTCCGAACATTGCCTTTTATGCCGCCAACACTCCGAGCGATGGTACAATTGCAGCGCATACTCGGCATGCGTCCAAACGAGATTTTCAAGATGCGTGTCGGCGACATTGACCGCACACGCGGCAACGGATTGTGGTATTACGTGCCGGGTTCCTACAAAACATCAGCATTCGTTGGCAAAATCCAGTTTCCTTTGGGCAAGCCGGAGCAGGAGTTGATTACCCCCTACTTGGAAGGCAAGCAAGCCGACAATGCAGTATTTTCACCACGCACGGCAATGGCAGAACGAAAAATAGAGAAACGTGCTCACCGCAAAACGAAAATTAGTCCCTCGCAAGCAGCCAGAGATGAAACAAGGGCAGCGAAGCCTTCGCGATACAGCGAGTTTTACAACCGGGATTCCTATCGCAACGCAATTGAGCATGCCATTACGAAGGGGAACAAGGTTTTGCCGGAATCTGATAAGATCCCTCATTGGACACCTCATCAACTACGGCACACAGCGGCGACGGTAACGGAACTTTCGCACAGCGACGAAGACGTACAGGCGTTGTTAGGACATCGCACCGTCAACATGTCAAAACGTTACACGCATACGCAACTTGTCCGTCGGGAGGAATTGGCGCGGAATCGACAGAATCCCTTTGACACGAAGGGCGTGGAATCATGAAATTCTGACGGGGGCATCATCGCAACGGCTGTGATGACGCTCCATTTTATTCTGAAAAATCATCAGAGATTGAAAATTGTTTATGTATATGCAATTTTCAACCTCTGACGAAATATACTTGATTTCTAAGGTTTTTAGGAAAATTGAATTTCCAACCTCTGAAAAAATCAATCAACATTTTCAACCTCTGAAATTGGAGGCAACTGCCAAAACCAAGGGTCAGTTTTGTTCTCTCGAACAGACTTTATTTCGAGCGATTTTTTAGCCTTTCTGATTAGCCACTCACTGAAACCCTTCGCCTCCATTGTTTTCATGATCTCTGATTGCGGTTGATCACCATCTTTCAAGAGTTCGAGAAGTTGAACTTGGCAATTGAATTGCTTGGACGGTCGTCCTCGTTTGGGGGCGTTTGCTTGTCGCCGTTCCTGCAATATGTCATCGGCAGTCTTGTCCAATCCTGTGTCTTCAATCCTAACCTTCCCCACCTGAGCATCGAACGACGACGCTTCAATGCGAAAAGACCATGCGGTAGGGTTCACGCAGTCATTCGTCTTTGGAGTTGGAACAAAAAGGCGCAAGTCTTCGTCTTCTACGTCCTTATGAATCTGCCAAACAGCACGCGCGCGGTTGATCCATCCGACACTGGTGGAGACAAGGTTTTGCGCTGCTCCTTGATCGGCTTTGGTATGGTGCATTAGTAGCAGCAACGTTACTTTTTTGCGTTGCAACACCCTACCTATCGGGTCTAGAATTGCCCGCACTTCGTGATCTCGGTACGGATTTTTGTCAGCAGTGAAACTCATCACTGGATCAATGACAAGTAAGCGACACTTGTACCCAGATTCCTGTTCAGTCTCGTCGATACCTCTTTCGATGCTTTTCCAGTCCGTCAGGAAAATAGGATTGATCCAAGGCTCGCCAGTTTCTTTATAATTGAAATATCGTTGGCGGGGATTTTATTGTACAAAAACCACTCTGGCGGCTCTGTTGAAATTTCGTCGAAAGAGCGTATCACTCGTGAAGGCTTGTCCGGTTTCGTGGAAGCGTTGTCGCTCTGCGATGAATCAGAGGGTGCCGATTGCAGGTACCGCTCAGCAAACTTGGCACGTCCACTCTTGCCGATGTCGCCGAATAACACTCCTGCGAACAAGTCGCAGATCGAGTAGCCCTGATTATTTTCAAACGGTGCCGGTGCCTTTGAAAAGAAGTAGGCACCAATACAGTCCTTGATATTTCCGTCATGCTTACCGGGT
>WRMR01000593.1 GCA_009776995.1 Planctomycetaceae bacterium
CGTCTCCGTGGTCGCTGGTGTCGCAGTAAAGCCATGCGTCGAAGCCGCCCGCGCCAAGCGTGTGGACCCACCCATTGAGTGTGACGGATTCGTGGGTGATGCCCGTGGCGGAAAGGAGTTCTGGCACGGCGTCATCGCCGTTGTATCCCATCATGCGCCACTGGCCGAGCTGGGTGAGACGGCCGTCACCGCCGTTGCGGACAATGCGGAGGCGGTAGGCGTTGTACGCGGCGCAACCCGTGACGGGAAAGTTGAGCGTGTGCCAATAGCCGGGGAAATAGGCGTCGCGTAACTGGTAATCAACGGGAACCCATGTCGCGGCTTCAACATCGTCAATGGTGTCACCTTCGAGGTCGTTGGATCCTTCGACATACCACTCGCGCGGGTCGCGCCGGGAATTATCGTTGGCAGAGGTGAGGGAATACCGGGTGAGCGCCCACTTGTCGTTCCCGGGGAAACGGTAAACCACCCAGCCGGAAGTCGCGGGCAAAATCCATTTCGATGTTTTTTGGGTATGGGGGCTGCCGCCGTGTATTTTGTCAAAGAGCATGAAACCAACCTCGCTCGTTTGGATGAGTTCGCCGCTGACAATGACGTTGCCATTGGTTTGCGTGTGGCTGGCGTAAACCGTGCTGTTCTCGGGGTTTTTGGCGTCCTCAACCATCCACGCGGCCCGGACAATCCCGGCGGTGAAAAGGGCGATGATGGGTATGATTGGTTTTTTCATAAGATAATCCTTTGCGTGAGCATGGACATGGCATCCATGTTTTGACGCGAAATGATACCGTAATGTCATGCCGCATGGCAAGGAGAAAAAAGATGATTTTCCCATTGACGTTACCCTGCGAATAATACATAATGTGTCCAACTTTTTTTTGAACAGGAGTAAAGATGAAGCGAGCAATCATGATTGTGGCCGCTGGAATGATGGCAGGGATGGCACTAGATGCGGACGCCGGGTATGTGACGGTGACGTGTGATGAACCCAAGGTTAAAGTGGTTCCTGACGGCAACGATTTCAAATTGTTCGCCCCGGGGCTTCCTGAAAACTTCACCACCAAGGTGACGGTGACGCCCCATCCGGACTGGATACTTGTCAAACCAAGCTCCTCGTTTTTAATGGGAAGCGGGGAAATATACGAGACAGAATATGAAGTGCGGCATGCCACGGAGCCCAATAGTAAGGGGAAAATTTCTTTATTCCATTACTATATCAAGTCGAATATCAACAACGAAAAAAACATTGATGTTCCGACAGAGGTAGAAGTCACTTATACCGCTTATAAGAACGGCAGTGAGTGCTTCAGCAACTGGACAGTCACAGGAAATGGAGTTGAAGGAAAGAGTGATGGGAGTAAAAAAGCAATAACCATCAATTTCAGCGAATCGTATTGGGGGATACTCAGTCCTACTTGTCAATGGTTTATCGGTGACATGCAAACTCCGAAGGTGGGGGCGTACACAATTGATGCGGTAGACGCGGATGAACCAGTTGCCTATCCAGACGAACTCACAGATAAAGCTAAAATGGTTGTTTTCGGGGCGGATTTTACCAGCGGTTCTCCATATGGTTTTGACAATTACACTCACTGGACAATACCTGGAGCGAAAATGTATGCATTCGATCGGACGGGGTATGAAGTTGCTAAAACTAATGATTATTACGGAGCCCAAACCGGGCGGTGCATGTACCCTTATGCCTCCGTCCAAGAAAATGAGCTCGGTGATTCTTACTTGACGATATCAAAGTCTGGATTAAACAAACCTTTAGATAAACTTTTTGATATAGATTCTACCACATTGAATTGGCATTTCCCAGCGCAAACGGAAGAGAGTACAGTGATTGATTTTGAGGCGTCCCCGGGTCGCTCGGAAGGGAAGTTGACGGCAAAATATGGAACGTTAGTGGCGGAACTTCCGATTCTAACATTCCCTTTGCAAACGAGGTCGGTGCTTGTTATAAGTGTCAACGGCGCACAATCTGACGCTATAAACTTGGAAACCGCTAGCGAAATTTTTATGCAAGCAGTCACGGTGTTTGAAGAACTAGCGTTTCCCGGTATGCCATTCGATTATCCAGACGCTCCTCCAATATGGGGACACCACGATAATGGGAGCGATTGGCTTGATGTGCAAAATGCTATAATTGCAGACGACGATCAGGGTGTTGGACAAGAATTGAAAGATAATAATTATGACCATATTGTCCTTATTCTTCCTGGAACGGATGAAACTCAGGCATACGGCAGAGGGGATGCAAACGGAAAATTTGTTTATCTCTATAGTTCCACCATCAATCAAAGAACTCTTCCCCATGAATTCGGGCATAATTTGTTGGGAGAGTCTCACGAGGATCCTGACTTATACAACTTGATGAATGTAGGAAGTGCCAGAAGAAATCTTCTGCGTTATGGGCAGTGGAAAAAGATAAATAGGCCCAACCTATAAAAGAGAAAACACCATGAAAAAAACAATATTTTTGTTGGCGATGTTCATACTTGGCGCGAATTGTCTAGCGGAGTCGTCCATCGTGGCGGACTTGAAAGCACTTCGTAAGA
>WRMR01000594.1 GCA_009776995.1 Planctomycetaceae bacterium
TAGAAGACCCGCGAGGAAACATGCCGCTTTTGTTTGTTAGCAAGCCAGACAAGGCCGTTTTGAAGCATGTTCATCGGCATCAACCGATTCGGACGAGAACGATCTCGTTGTTCGCCGCCGCGTCGAGAACGGCGATGCCGAGTTCTGCGTTGCCGGACGCGGTCAGGACGGCTTGTTTCGCGGTGTCGTCCCAATACACCCTGCTGCCGAGCGGGATCGCGACGTTGCTTTTGACGACCTCGAATACGCCGGTGACGTGCAGCGCACCGGGGCGACCGGCGGGAATGTCGAGTTTCGTGATGCCGACGAGACTCCCCTGAACAATCACGGAACCTGCCGGAACATCGGTTGCGGGAAAAAAATCAATGGCCTTGCCATCGTGTTTGAATCGAGCATACATAGAAATATCCTTGTCTTGTTGGTGAAATTGAACGCAAAGTTCAAAGTGCAAAGTTCAAAGTATTTTCACTTTGAACTCTGCACTTCCTACGGTTCCATTTTGAGTACGCCGCGCCAGTCCTGCTCCTTGACGCCGAAGTCGATGTAACCCCGGAATTGAATGCCAAGATTGTTAAAGTCGGCATCGGCGCGTTCGACGGTCGGGCGATCCTGGCCGCCGAGAAATGCCACCTCCAATGCAGCGAGCCGTCGGGGATCGGCGAAGAGATACCAGGCCGTCGCACTGTTCACCTGGAACGCCGGACTCGACAGATAGGGTGTGGAAACGGTCTCGAATTTTCCGGCATGAGGATTGTTGACCGGTTTCGGCACATTGGGATCGGTCGATTCATTGACCGTCAAACTCTTCATGAGCAGTTCGGCGGCGACTTTCAGGGAAGTGGGAACCAGCAGGATGGTTGCCGGAATACCGAGCGGTCGCCCTTTGACGCGTTCCTGTTGTGAAAACACCAGTTCCGCATTTGTCAAACCGGCAATCTCCAGCTTCGCGTCGGCACCGGTCACAATGTTTTTGTGATCGGCACAGAAGAATGGTTTGCCGTCCAGTTGGTTATCGTTGGCGAGGAGACACTCCCACACCGCGTCGTTGATCGCCTCGCTCGCACCGACGCCGATGCCGCGCGGGATGTCGGTGAACGCACCGAGATCGTCGTCGATGATCATCTGCCGCGTGAGCGAAAACATGATGCCGTGCGTGCCAAGCTGTTGCACGAACTGTTGCTCGCCAACGCCTCCATGCTTGATTTCACCGTCCGGCCCGACCTTCTCGAATTTGAACGATCCGTTCATCCGGTAGCGGGTATGTTGCTGAAAATTCGAGCAGCTTGCGATTTTGACGATCTTTTTCCATGTATCGTCCATCATCAAAAAGCCTTCGAGCAGGACTTTGTTGGCCACGTTCGACAGAATACCGGGCAGCGTCAAGCTGGAAAACGCGGCTTCGAGCCAGCCCCGTGAGTCGCGCCGGATTTTTGGCAGGTACGTCCCGGCGCAGGTCAACTCGCAGAACTCCTGAATACCAACCCCGCGATACTTGTCCGCCATTTCCAATGTCGGTGCGTCATACTGCGATTGCAGGTAAGTCATCGAACTGCCGCTCGACGCCAGTGCAATCGCCTCCAGCACGGTCGGCTTCATGGCCTTGTTCGGCATCGTGCCGGTCACCGGAACCTTCGATGCGTCCGGCATCGCTTTGTTCTGGAGCAGCACCGGCTGTTGTCGGACTTGCTTCGCTCTCATTTTTTTCTTTTTGCTCATCAAAAAACCTTTGCGTACTCCGCGCCTTTGTGGGAAATCAAAGCACAATCTTACGTTGTCCCATCCGGTACGAGTTTCGTAAGGCGGATACCGAGGCCGGGGCGTTTTGTCGCTTCCTTTGACGCAAGGAACCGCTCGGCCTCGATCTGGTCTTTCAAGGAATGCTGTTCCACGCTCCCCGCGTCGCCTGCGACCTTTTTCGGCCCCAATGCGTTTTCACGAATTGCGTCCCGAAGGGTTTTGTCGGACGCATCATCGGAATCATCACCCTCGTTGACACGCGCCACCTGATCGTCGCGCCGGAAATAATCATCGTTATCGTGTGTCGGATCGTTGCCATCCCTGTTCACACGCACAACCTCACAGTCGCGACGAAAATAATCATCGCCATGCGGCGGATGTTGGCCAGGTTTCTCGTCAGTGTTGACACGCGCAACATCGGTGTCGCGCTGAAAATAATCGCTGTTCGTCATGGATACTGAAGTCGGTTGAAAAATCTTGACAATGTTTTGTGGGAGTCCGTTTTCCCAAAGGGTAAACGGACGCGCTCACTGGAAATTTCAATTGGAAAGAGTAGAATACCTCAAAATGAAATTCAGGCTGTCACAATCACAAGAAGCGACATCGTGGCGGGCAGCAGAACATCCGGCTTGAGCGTAATCGTGTCCGCCGTGGCCGGTTCCCATTTTATGTAAATGGGAATTTTCGCGCCGCCCGTCGTATTGAAAAACTGAATCGACGCGATGTTGGTGGTATTGAGGCCGTGCGGAATGATGTAGGTCATCGCAACACCGTCGCAATCGACCGTGACCACCGCTTGCGACCTTG
>WRMR01000595.1 GCA_009776995.1 Planctomycetaceae bacterium
CCAATCAACTAACCACTGCACCATGCCATTCCACCATATTTTCCTCTTGCTCCAGCGTGAAATCCGCGACCAGCTTCGTGACCGCCGCATGTTGTTCATGATGTTCGTACTGCCGTTGCTGTTGTACCCCGCGATGGGCGTCATGTTCTTTCAGGCCAGCCAGTTCACGCGGCAGACGCCGAGCCGTGTACTGGTGTTAATGTCCGACCGCGTGTTCGAAAAACTCAACCACGATGACGCTTTGCCATCGGGTGATAACGCCATCCAACCGGCTGATTTGCCGCCATTGTTTGCAAAAAACGACGACGGTACACTATCCGGGCATTTCGACGAATCGCTGTTTGAGTCGCGGAGTTCACAGCGGCTGATGCAATTGCAATTTGAGTCTTGCGATTCCGAAGACAAGGAGATTGCGGCACAACTTGCCCGGCAAAAGCTCGACGCCAAAACCTGTGACGTTGTATTGTTCATCCCGCCGGGTTTGTTTGATTGGCTTTTCCGACTTCCGACTTCCGACTTCAGGCTTCAGGAAAAGGTCACGAATAATCATCCTGAAGTCCGAAGCCCGAAGCCCGAAGCCTTTTACACCTCATCCAACCAGAAATCACCGATTGCCCACTCACGATTAAAGGCCGCGTTGCAGCGTTGGGACGAGAAGCTCGGAGAATTTTATTTGCGGTTTTGTGGGGTCGATCCGGGTATTGCATCACCGCTGAAAATCGACACGACCGACGTGTCCGAAGCGACCGAATTTCGCGGAGCGTCATTCTGGTCGAAGTTTTTGCCGGTTCTCCTGTTGCTCTGGGCACTCACAGGCGCGTTTTATCCGTCCATCGACCTGTGCGCCGGCGAAAAAGAACGCGGCACGCTCGAAACGCTGCTCAGTTCGCCCGCCGGACGCGGCGAAATCGTCATCTCGAAACTGCTGACGATTATGACGTTCAGCGTGTTGACCTCGATGCTGAACATCCTGTGCGTCGGGGCAACGGCCTGGCTCATGGTCTCGCAACTGGCCGGGGTGGGATTGCCGCCGCGATTGTCGTTGCTTTGGCTGCTACTCGCCTTGATTCCAACGGCGGCATTGTTCAGCGCATTGTGCATCGCGCTGGCGTCCTACGCGAAAAGCTCGAAAGAGGGACAGTATTATCTCACGCCGCTCATGCTGGTCGTCCTGCCGTTGGTGATGATCCCCATGGCACCGGGGCAGGAACTCCACCTCGGCATGGCACTGATTCCCGTGTCCGGCATCGTGCTGACGCTCAGTGCACTCATTGAAGGCCAATACGCGAGTGCCCTGGCACACCTGCCCATCGTGCTGCTGGTGACGATCGGCTGTTGTGTCGTCGCCATCCGCTGGGCGGTCGATCAATTCAACTCCGAGGCCGTCCTCTTCCGCGAAAGCGAAAAGTTCCACCTGCAAAAATGGCTCAAGCGATTGCTCTCCACACGGGTTCCCCGCCCGACGCCGCAGGCGGCACTCCTTTGCGCGCTGGTGATTCTCGCACTCAAGTATTTCATTTCGCTTCTGTTGCAAGGCGGCAACCTGCAAATTGGTTTCATTGCCAATGTGTTGGTGACGCAATTCACCGTGATCCTGCTGCCGGTTCTCGTGCTGGTTGCGATGACGTCTTCGTCCGTGCGGGAAACCCTGCGGCTCCACGCCCCGCGTTGGTGGGCCTTGCCGCTCGCGTTTTTGCTGGCACTCTGCTGGCATCCGGTTTCCGTTGCGATCACTCAACTTGTGTTATACGCCTACCCCTACTCGGACGAGCTGAAAGAGATGGTCACGCAACTGGACGACATCATGTCCGGTTTTTCGCCCTTGCTGCTTGTCCTGCTGATTGCCGTTGTGCCGGGTTTTTGCGAAGAAATCGCGTTTCGCGGATATATTTTGACTGGTCTCGACTCGAAGGGGCACCGTCTGCGGGCCATCGTGCTTACGTCGGTCTTTTTCGGCATTACGCACGCGATTTTGCAGCAATCGCTGGTTGCGTTCACGTCGGGCATCGTCCTTGCGTGGCTGGCGATTCAAACCCGCAGCTTATGGCCGGGCGTCGTGTTTCATATCACGAACAATTCCATTGCCGTGCTGTTGACCTACCTGGCAAAGCACTTTGCAGAAAGCGCCTGGTTCCATCGATTCGTCGGCAATCCCGAATCACTGGACGGCCTGTCCGACGGAACACCGGGATTGCTGTACGGCCCCGTCGGCATCACCATCGCAACCATACTGTTTGCGGGATTGATCACTTTATTCGCCGTCAGCCGGCGCGGCGAATAATGGTTGCGTCACTTTGTACTACCGAATCATCGTCCGCGATGCGCCGCTGCCTTGCGGTGGCATGGCCATGTAGGGAACGTTTTGCTGTTGAGGGGCGGCATTGGGATTGACGCCGTATTGCATCTGCTGTGTGACGGTGGAATTTGCCTGTCCCGGTTGCATGACACCCGGTTGTGTTAGCGGCTGAGTCACAGGATTGCCTGGTGCTCCCGGAGCGGGGGTGTTGGCCGGTCCTG
>WRMR01000596.1 GCA_009776995.1 Planctomycetaceae bacterium
AGTTGATCCAAGCCGCAACCAAGTGGTGTATATTTTCCATGTCATTCATTCGTACACTTAAACATTGTCGCGTCAAAACACTCAATTCGTTTTCTGCAATATTCAGCCAACTGCCATGCACCGGAGTATCAACAAACTCCCATCGTCGGAGAATTTCACGACAATACTCCGGTTTGAATCGCGTGTAATCCGGCCCATTGGCGTCGGCGTGAAGCAAGGCGAGGACCCGATTGGCTTTTGGGGGACGATCCTTTCCGTTTTTTGACAATGGTTTGAAGTTCCTGGCGTTCCTCGTCGCTGAGTCGAACAAGATATTTTTCCGTGTTCATGATGATTCCTCCGTGATTCAGGCGGTAAAAAAACCGAACAATATAGGAAAAATCATGATTTTAGTCAACATGAATTTTTAGAATGGACACACCACTACACTAATAACTTTGTACTGCACCTGCTGAAAAACGTTCCGGCGAAAGCCAAAGGGGGATTCTGTTATGGTTCGATTGATACGGGTACTATCTCTTTTCAGTTGCATATTTTGTGTCACGATGTTGATTTCCCAGGCGGACGACCTGCCGCAAAAGGCGGGTGAAAAGCCGAACATTGTTTTCCTGTATGCCGACGACATGACGTTTTCGGCACTCGGGGCAATGGGACATCCGATTGTCCAAACGCCAAACCTCGACAGCCTTGCCGACGAGGGGGTGATCTTCACCAATGCCTACAACCAGGGCGGATGGCATGGCGCGGTCTGCGTCGCAAGTCGTGCGATGCTCAATACGGGACAATTTCTTTGGCGGGCGAAAAACACAATGGATCGTGGATTTCCGCATCGAGGGGCGACCGTGGACGCTGCCGGGCGGGAACGCTACGAATCGGAATTCTGGTCGCGGCAGATCAACTTGAGCGGTTACACCACGTATTTTGCGGGCAAGTGGCATGTCGATGCCCGTAGTATCGATGGAAAAGCGCATGATTGCGTGCCCGTTGACCCACTGTTTGACCGTTTCGGAATCATTCGTCCCGGCGGGATGCCACCGACGGTCGAATCGTCGTATAACCGGCCTTATGAAGGCGACGACGATGCGTGGTCACCGTTTGATCCGCAATACCAGGGGCATTGGAGCGGTGGACAGCACTGGGCAGAAGCCCTCGCGGACAGCTCAATCGACATGCTCGATACGGCTTCAAAGTCGGACGAACCGTTTTTCATGTACCTAGCGTTCAACTCGCCGCATGATCCGCGACAGGCTCCGAAAGAGTTCGTTGATATGTACCCGCAGGAAACGATGGACGTACCGCCGGATTTTATGCCGGACAATCCGCACCGCGACGCAATGGAGTGTCCGCGTGACATGCGGGACGAACGGCTGGCACCGTTTCCGCGAACGGAATACGCGGTACGCGTGCATCGGCGCGAGTATTACGCAATCATCTCGCATCTGGACGCACAGATCGGCAGAATACTCGGCGCATTGGACCAATCGGGCAAGCGACAAAACACGGTCATCATCTTCACTGCCGACAACGGATTGGCTCTCGGTTCACACGGACTGTTCGGCAAGCAGTGCTTGTACGAACACAGTGTCAAGGTGCCGTTCATCATGGCCGGCCCCGGCATCCCGAAACGGAAATGCATCGACACGCCGGTTTATATGCAGGACATCATGCCGACGGCATTGGAACTTGCCGGAAAACCGGTCCCGGCTCAAGTGCAATTTCAGAGTCTGTTGCCGTTGATTCGCGGGGAACGCGCGGAACAATATGCGTCGATCTACGGGGCGTTCCAGCAATCGCAGCGCATGGTGCGACAGGGGGATTTCAAGCTGATTGTTTACCCGAAATCGCAAACGCTACTGTTGTTCGACTTGAAAACCGACCCGCATGAAACCGTCAACCTTGCCGATAACCCGGATTATGTCCCAAAGATCAAGGAATTGCTCACCGAACTGCACCGACTGCAAAACGACGCTGGCGACCCTTTGACGCTTGATTTCAGTCCGTAAGCGGCGGTCATGGCGTGACTACTGCTTGGCCTTGATAGTACAGAGTAAGCAATTCCTCAACGCTGCCTTGCCGGTATTTTGCGAGCCAGTTGCGAACGGTCGCCTCGTCGATGAACAAGACTTCGGCAACGTTGGCAATAAAGTCGACGTCAACGACGTTCATCCGTCGGAGCCTTCGGGCAGCATCGCGACGTATCTCAAGGTGCCTTGCAAAAAATGCCGTAAAAAACCGGGTGCAAAGTACAAAGCGCAAAGATGAAATCTCTTTACGCTTGTTCATCCCTGGTATGACGAAATCGGCGAAATGGTGAAACGTTTGCGGCGGCATCGTGCTGAATTGTTTGTGTTTTTGTACCATGCGGACGTACCTTTTGATAACAACCATCAGTAGTGTCCCAACGTTTTCCTTAAAAAACGTTGTAAGTTTTTAATTTGATTATATTTGAGTAAAATATTGACCTGTAACGACTTCAATTTTTATCCCAGAATGTTGGGGCAATTTGAAATC
>WRMR01000597.1 GCA_009776995.1 Planctomycetaceae bacterium
GCAATACAGTATCGCCGAACCGGTGCGCAATCCCGTCGCCGCGTTCCCCGGAATGCTGACGAAGCTCGATGAAACGGTCGGCCGGGTACTTGACCTGCTCGACGAGCTCGGCATCGCCGACAATACCATCGTTATGTTCAGCAGCGATAACGGTCCGCATCACGAAGGCGGACATCGCAGTGATTTGTTCGACAGCAACGGCCCCCTGACCGGCTACAAACGCGACCTGACCGAAGGAGGCATTCGCGTGCCGCTGCTCGTGCGGTGGCCCGTCGGCATCAAGCCGGGAACGGTCACCGATCACCCCAGCGCGTTCTGGGATTTCTTCCCGACCGTTTGTGAACTGGTCGGCGAACCGCTACCGGACGATAGGGACGGGCTGAGTTACCTGCCGACACTTCGCGGCGAGGCTACCGACCAGCGAAAGCACGAATACCTGTACTGGGAGTTTTACGAACAGGGCGGCAAACGCGCCGCGTGCATCGGCGACTGGAAAGGCATCCAACTCGACGTATCAAAGCAACCTGACGGTCCGATTGCCGTCTATCATCTGTCCGATGACCTGGCCGAACAGAACGATCTGGCCGAACAACTCCCGGAAAAGGTCGAACAGTTCCGCAAACTGTTCGAGTCGGTCCGTTCACCGTCGGATGTTTTTCACTTTTAGGCTTTTCACTTGCCGCGCTACTCTTGTTGACTCGGGGAGCGAATTGACTTGACGCAGCGACAACGAAGATATAAGATCATTGCATGTTGCCAATATCTGTTCCAACTTGCTTTGATGATTTCGTTTGTTCCGGTATGCCACCGGGAAAGGAATTTTGCATGAAAACTCGTCGGGATTTTTTGAAACGGGCAGCGATGTTATCGGCTTGTGTCGGTTCGGCACGGCTTTGCTCGGTTCCGCTGTTTGCAGAGGAGACGGTGTCAACGATGAAACTCGGTCATTTCACCCCGGAGGCATCCCATGCGACATGCGTTTACGTTGATCGAGTTGCTTGTTGTGGTTATCATTGTCTCGGTATTGGTCGTGCTGTTGGTTGTTCTGATTCAGCGCAGCCGCGAGGGTGCCCGGCGGATGCAGTGCGAAAACAATCTCAGGCAATTGGCGATTGCCGTCCACAACTTCCATGACGTACAGAAGCAACTGCCCAAGGCGAATTTTCAGCCGCAGTTCTGTCGGGAACAGTTCCTCAACTCGGAAACCGGCGGTTACGGCAACCGCGAACTGTACGGCTTTTTGCCCGTTTTGATGCCGTATCTCGAGAGCAACCCTTACTATGAAATCCTGACCATGCAATTGAACCGGGAAGGCGAAGCTCCCGCGCCGTGGGATCAAGCATGGACCGGGGAATTAGGCACACCAACAATCGGCAAATTTGCAGACTCCCCGCCGATTTCTCAGGCACGACTTGCATCGATGTTTCTCTGCCCCAGCGATCCGATGAGACGCAATCTTCAGGCGGGCGATTTCGGACGCACGAATTACCTCGGATGTCGCGGCGACATCTGGGTACATTGGCAATCGCCGTCCACGCGGGGGATTTTTATCAGCGGGCCGAACCCGCCAATTGGTTTCAACCATGTGTTCAGCGGTACAAGCAACGTGATCCTGTTCGCCGAATGCGTGATCGGAAACAATCACGGTGGGCACGACGTTCCAGTGCGGGGCGGAATGGCCTACGGAATGCCGTTTGGAGCCGACGCGGTGCCGATGCGTTGCCTGGAACGGGCGGGCAAAGACGGAAAACTATCCGGCGGGCAAAACCACGATGTGCTGACCGACATGCGGGGAGCCGGACTGTGCTGGCTTTCCGGGCGGCAGGCCAACGGCCAGTTTTTCACCATCCTGCCGCCCAATTCGCCGTCCTGTTCCTCCGAAACCGATTGGCCGGACTGGGCACTCAACAGTGCAAGCAGCTACCATGCCGGCGGTTGCAACAGTGTCTTAGCTGACGGCTCATCGCAATACATCAGCAATGCCGTTACCTGCGGCGATTTGAGTCAAACGGCACTGGATAACCTTGATGCGCGGTCTCTCTACGAAACAGCGGAATCTGTTCTAGGACACTCCATATCGCCTTGGGGCGTATGGGGAGCAGTTGGCTGTCGGCAAATGCAATATGGGCTATAACTTGATGTAACTTCTGTTTTTTTTGAGTCCACAATAATCTTTGTAACTTTTCGACGGAATTTTGGTTTGAATTGGCGAAAAATGTCTTGCAATCCGTTAGGATTGCACCGCTCGGTAGAAAACAACGTCTCTCCAGCACGTACTGCATTCCGTCAAGGAATGCCACAACAACAATCTGGGACGCATCCCTTCAGGATGCAAGCCAATGATTTTAACGGAGCAGATTGACTTGACACAGCGACAACGAAGGTATAAGATCACTTCATATTGTCAATTATATTTGTGGCAACTTGGTTTGGTGATTTCGTTGACTCCGGTATGCCACCGGGAAAGGAATTTTGCATGAAAACTCGTCGGGAATTTTTGAAAAGGGC
>WRMR01000598.1 GCA_009776995.1 Planctomycetaceae bacterium
TCTCCGGCAGGAACGAATTGAGAAAATCGATGAGAAGGTCTTTATTCGCCTCTTCGCCGAAGATTTTTTTGAAACCAAAATCTGTGTAAGGATCAAGATATTTTGACATTTTTAACACCTCCCTAACCTGATTTTAGTTGATTTTTCGGGGAAAGGCAAACGGGTGAACAAAGAAACATCAGCACAATATTCAATAATGCCCCCACTTTGTTCACGTTTCAATCTCCGGCTCCGGCACAACTTTGGGTTGCGGCTCTTCCGGTTCCGGGAATAGTTCATCCGGTTGCAGGATTTCAGACTCCGGTTCTTGCGATTCCTGCACAATCTCACATTGTAATTCCGTCAGGATTTTTTGCACCAACGTGGAGTGAGAACGCCCCGTGATTTTCAGGACTTCCTCCAAGTCCGGCGGATTTTCCAGCGGGGTATGACACAACGAATCAAGCCAGTCTTCAATGCGCTCATCGACGTCGGCGGGGTACGGTTTGCCGGAACCGAGATTTTCCGGCCAGAGCCGGGCGGCTTGCACCCATCGCTTCGCTTCGGGCAAGTGATTCCCGTGTAAGCATCTTGCGGCAAGCAACAGCGTCGCCTCACGGTAAATATTCCGTCCGGCCAAGCCGCCTTCGTTGGGCAAGATGGTCGCTTTTTGAAGCAGGCGGATTGCCTCGCTGTATTGTCTGTTCGCGATCAGTGCCTGAGCATGTAACAGTTCCAGTTGGTCTTTGGCCGGATAGCGTGACAGGTAATTTTGCGTGACGTCCAGCATTTTATTGTACTCGCCCTGTTCATGATACAGACGTGCTAGCCGGACGCCGTATCGCCATGCGCGAGGTTCCAACGCAACGGCCCGCATGATGTCATCGAGTGCCGTTTCGGGAAGCCAATCTGCCCGAACAGCGTAAAACGCGGCAAAGTCAGGTTTGTCGCCGCAATCACGCATGAGTTGCTCCGCTTGTTCCGTTTTGCCAAGATGCCGCAACAGCAGGGCGAGGTAATAATTGCACTTCCAATCGTGTTCCGGCAGATCGGGTGCGTTTTGATCCGCAGCCCACCCGAATACCGGGAGTGCCTCAAGCCGAAACGGAAAGACAAACGCGGGCGAAAGCGATTTGGCCCCGGCAAGAAGTTGCGCGTCACGTTTCAGCCAGGCAAGCCAAAACAGCGTTTCGACATGCGTTTTGCCCGGCAACGATGCCGCCAGTTCCAAAACGGCCGTCGCGTCGGCGTCACGTCCGACGGAACAATACCACGCGGCCAGTTCAAGGTAAGTTTCATTCGGCAGCTCCGTTTGCAGGTTCGGCAGTCCCCTGGGCATGGCCTGGCCGAGCAAAAACAGCTCCGCATCCGCGAAATGGTCGAGCGGGTTGAGGCGTTTCATAATTTCGATGGTCTTTTTCGCATCGCTGTCACGCCTCGCAACACGCTGGGCGCAAGCCAACAAGCGCAACGGTTCTGCGGCAGGAGCGGCAAATTCACGGGCTTTTTCGGCCAATCGTATGGCGGAATCGTATTTCTTCCGCACAAGTTCGACGCGCGTCTGCATGGTCAAAGCCAGTGCCCGATGCCCTGGCGAAAGCGACATGGCCGACGCTGCTTCCCGCGCGTCGGCGAAGTGACCGAGTGCCAGCGAAGCCAGCGCGAATTGGTGATTTGCGTCCGGGTCATACGTGTCAACACTCAACGCACGGCGGCACAACCCGCACGCCTCCTGCCAATCGCCCTGCATATTGGCCAGTTCCGCCAGCCGCGTCAAGGCCGGGACAAAATGCGGCTCTTGCTCCAGCGATTCGTCAAACAGGCGTTTTGCCTTCGCGTACTGTTTCTGCCGCATCGCCTCGCAACCGTCCACGTATTTCGCGTAGGCCGTCGTGTTGTCGAACGATTCAGGAGCGGCACTTGGCCGTGTCAGTGTGTTCTCCTCGTCGCGTTCGTAGCACAGTGCGTTGTTGTCGAGCCGGACGACCAGGTTTGCGGCGGGTGCGTCCAGCGTGACCGTCGTGCGGTACAATTGCAACGGCCGCAGCGAGACAGGCACCGACTTGAGCAATGTCTCGCCGTCAAGCACTTCCAGTTTCCCCTGATAAACCTTTGCGGGCGAAATGGCAACCCGGATTTGTCGGCCCGCCTCGCCGCTTGACGTCGTCAACGTTTCGACATTCATGCTTCCGAACGGTGATGCGGTGACAAAGCCACCGATGGAACCGACAGGCAGCCAGTGTTCCTCCCAGCAATCGACCGCGAAAGGCTCGAAATCACGATGCTTGAACGGAGTTGCCGACGAACCGCCGGAATTTTGGATAAACAATCGGCCCGCCTGAATTTCGAGATACTGTTTTCCCGGCGGATCGGTCAGCAGCTTTTCCCAAATCATGCCCTCGCGGGAAAGCCCCCAAATCCAAATCTTCCGCCCCCGGCGGTCTTCGGACGGCACATAAGCCGCCATGCCGGATTTCCGGCCGTGATCATAAAACCCGTAATGCTCGGCCAGCTTCCCGAACACGTG
>WRMR01000599.1 GCA_009776995.1 Planctomycetaceae bacterium
CCTTTGAAAGCCAACCTGCCAGTACTGAACCGCCGGCGATACCCAACGAAAGAATCGCGACCAGCGGAGTCACATATTCCTGCTTCACCATCAGAAAATCGCAGGCATATTTGTCGATGTTGGTTTGTGAAAGAGCAGCCATCCCCCAGAAAAACGAGCTGGCAATGGCAATCCAGAACAATGAACGATAGGATACGAGCAACTTGACGTTCTGATAGCTTTCCTTGAAAATATTGACCGGGAACTTCACATCGGGGGCCGTCGGTTTGAGCTTCGGAATAAAAAAGCTGGAGAGAAAGCCAATGGCGGCAATACCAACCAGAACGCTCATGGTGATGAACCAGTTGGACGCACCCGGCTCGCCAATGACGATATCGCGGGTTTCATCAGCAAAAAGCGTTGTCCAACCAAACAAGAAACCACCGACAATTTGCCCGGACACGATGGCGATCATCGTCAACATGGAAAGAATGCCGTTGGCGTAGGATATCTGGTTTTGCGGCACGAGATCGGGAATGACGCCGTATTTCGACGGACTGAAAAACGCGGATTGTGTCCCCAGCAGGAACAGTAGCCCTAACAGAATGGCAACTTTGGCCATTACCCCCATATCGGCCGGAAGAAAGCAAATCACCAAGACTGCAACGCCAAGCAATACCATTTCGGCGAATTTGCACCAGATCATCACGCTGCGTCGGCTGAAACGGTCGGTGGCAAACCCGGCAACAGACACGAAAAGAATAAATGGAACCAAAAGTAGAACGGCTCCTAACATACGGATCGTATCTTCCCCACCGCTCGTACTTTTGTAATAATACTTGCCGATCGGGATGATGAGCCAACGGAAAACATTATCGTTCATTGCGACGGTGAACTGCGTCACGAGCAGGGCGATGAACCCCGGCGTCCAACACGAGGTTTTCGCCGTCGAGGGGACATAGCCATTTTCTTCGCCGACCGGATTGCTTTGTGTGTGGTTTCCGTTTTGTTCGTTTTCCACTGATGTCCCCTCTGAAAGTCATCTCAAAAACAGCAACCGTGAACGAAGAGAGGTCACAAAGTGACTGAACGGAGAGGGCGGTTTCCACTCCAAACCGGTCACTTCGCTTCGTTTCCGGCTACTGTTTCGTTAATGACATGAGTTTACTTATGGCTTGCTACAATATTCCTAATTCCTATCCTATTATAGTTTGATTCGGAATTATGTAACTTTTGTTTTACCCAAAATGACATAATTTTATATTTTGTCAAGTTCGTTCTGGAATTGCAAGTGTTTACTCCAAAAATATCGTGAATTTTTTCACGTAGTGATCCGGAAGACGCCAAGCTGTTGTACAAAAAAGCGAATCCCCCTTGGATATGTGCAATATGGTTCCTGCGCACGTATTCAGTCGAACGCCATTTGGCCGGTATTAATGTTGTGACCTTTGTGAAAAACTTTGTGGCCTTTGAGTTAAAAGATTTCAACACAAAGATCACCAAGGAATGCACAAAGTTCACGGACGAAATGCAAAGTCCATGACGTTGTACGGTATATCTGCAAGCGTCCTGGGGAGGTGATCCTGTTGCCATCCGGTAGTATGAACCGCTTATAATGCCGCACGGATTGCGTTTCGTACGGCGGTTTGGTAAATTGAGCGATAGTGTATTCGTGATTTGTTGTCGAACCATATCATTATTGAGGTGCAATCATGTCGGAAATTGTCTTGAGACGTATGGAAGCCAAAGACTGGAACGAAGTGGCGGAATTGATTTACGATTCGACCAATGCGTGGTATCAGAAATATCGCGGGTTCCACATTTTCAAAGCTCCGAAAACGTCAGCCCTTGTGTTCTGCCGTACTTATGAGGCACTCGACCCCGGCTGGACGGTCGTGGCCGAAGACGTCACCAACGGACGCCTTGCCGGCTCCTGCTTCATTCACCCGCGTTCGACGCACTTTTCGCTGGGCATTATGAATACGCACCCGGACTATTTCGGTCAGGGTGTCGCGGCCAAAATGCTTCAATCCATTACCGACATCGCCGACACGGAAGACAAGCCCGTCCGGCTGGTTTCCAGTTCCATGAATTTGGAGTCGTTTTCGCTGTATAGCCGTGCCGGTTTTGTCCCGCAACTGTTTTTCCAGGACATGACGCTGAAAATCCCGGACGACGGAATTGCGTTTGAAACGCCATCAGGCTGCATGATTCGCGCCGCAACCCGGGACGACGTACCGCAGATTGCCGCACTGGAAATGGAACTGTACGGCATTGAGCGGGAAAAAGATTTTCGTTACTTTATTGACAACCCGGACGGCGTGTGGCATATCAGCGTTTTGCTCGGAACCGGCGGCAACATCGACGGTTATCTCGCTTCCATCGCCGATCCCGGAAGCACGATGCTCGGTCCCGGCATGATGCGGACGGAGGAACAGGCCATTGCCCTCATCGGAGCCGAGCTGAATCATCATCGTGGTCGCCAACAAACCTGGCTCGTCCCGGCGAAGTGCCAAAAAGTCGTC